>JAICEP010000081.1 GCA_025924095.1 Sorangium sp. | reverse complement strand
GGCGGGAGCGCCGCGCTCGCGCTCTCCGCGGGGACCACGACGTCGCGCGCGCGCAGCCACTTCGCGAACGCCGGCGCGACGAAGCGGACGTCGCCGAAGGCGTCGGCGTACAGGAGCCCCACCGGCGCGCTGCGCAGCATCGACCCGAAGAGCTGGAGGTCGTCGAGCGCGACGCGCGCGCCCTCGACGAGATCGTCCTCCGGCGCGTGGCCGGCGCGGTCGTCGCCCGCGCCGCCCGCGTCGGCCTCCGCGGTGCGCGCGAGGCGCTTCCTGCGCAGCAGGAGCGCGAGCTCGCGGCCGACGTGCTCGGCCCGCTCCGGCTCGCGCGAGAACGTCTGCTCCGCGACCGGGCCGCAGAAGAACACGTAGCCCTCGATCTCGCCGAACGCGATGAGCGGGACCACGACCGCCGGCATGTCCTGCTTCGTCAGGAAGCGGCGCGCCAGGCGGATCGCCGGCACGCCCTGCTCGCTGCTGTACGGCGGGCGGCGGACGTCGTGGCGGCGCTCCGCGACGAGGCTCTCGCCGCCGCGAGGGTCGCTCCGATCGTTCCAGAACCTGAGGTGCCAGCTGCCCGCGGGCAGCTCGGCGACGAGCACGAGATCGGCCGGGTGCGCCTGCTCGGCGAGGCGCGCCACGCGCGGCCAGAACTCCTCGTCCCGCAGCGTGTGGACCCCCTGCATGCGGAACAGCGCGGCGCGCTGGATGAGCTCCGCGGCGCGATCGACCGAGCGCTGGACGGCGAGCCCGCGGAGGATCATCACGCCCGCGAACGCGACCGCGAGGCCGAACAGGGTGCTCGGCAGCGGGAGGAGGCTCGCCTCCGCCCGCGCGGCGAGCACGCTCTGGCCCGCGGCGAGCGCGAACGTGGCGAGGAACAGCGCGGTCGTCGCGACGAGGCTCCCGTGGCGGCGGCGCGCGAGCCACACGAGCCCGCCGGCGAGCAGGACGAAGAGCGCCGGCACCCAGGCCGGGGCCGAGGCGCGCCGGCCGCCGTCGAGCAGCCCGCCGAGGACCGCGGCGATGCCCTTCGCCGGCGGCAGCGCCGACGTCGCGACCGCCTGGGGCGCGACGCCCCCGGCGCCGACCCCGACGACCGCGACGCGGCCCTCGAGCGCGGCCGCCGGGACCTGGCCGTCCGCGAGATCGCGCAGGCTGACCGCCGGGACGCTCTGCGGCGCCTTCTTGAGCACCCAGGGCGCCGCCGAGACGCCGAGCGCGCCGAGCTCCGCCGCGCGCTCCTCGGCGGTCAGCGGGAAGAAGCCGACGACCTCGCCCGCGCTCAGGCGCAAGAGCGCCGGCGGCATCCGGACGACGGGCGCCGCCCCCGCGGCGCGGCCCGCGGCGTCGCCGCCGCCGCAGAACGCGTCCGCCGGGGGGACCAGCAGCGCCCCGCGCGCGCGCCCGCGCTCGAGCAGCCCGGGGAGCGATCGCTCGCAGAGCCCGTCGCGCAGCGCCTCGGGCGAGGCCGTGACGAGCAGCACCTGCGCGGAGGGCGCGGCGTCGGCGAGCGCGGACGCGGTGAGGCCGCGCGCCACGTAGTCGAACCGCTCGAGCGGCGCCACGGCCGCGATCAGCGCGCCCGCGGCGATCGAGAGCACATCGGGCCGGAGCCAGCCGAAGCGCGCCGCGTCCCCCTGCGAGGTCATCGGTCGCGGGATGCGAAAGGGCTTGGGGATCCGCGGACGGTAAGTCTTCGCCATAGTCGCTGAAGAACGCAGCGCGCCAGGGGGCGCGGGACGCCCGGGCAGGCTGAGCGTCGCATCGTGGTTGCACCGATACAATTGTCTAGCGAGGTCCGCTGCGCCAAAACCATCTGCTGTTCGAGAAGCTCGAGAAGGAGGCCCCCTACAGCGCGCGCTCCGAGCGAGCCGCCGCGTCGCGCTCCGACCGAGCCCGCCGCGTCGCGCTCCGACCGAGCCGCAGCGCCCCGGCGCCGCGGCGGATCTGTTCGAGACAAGGTGCGATGTGGTGCTCCGCACCCTCCGCCGAGGCGCGTTGTGTTGCGGGCGGCGTCCGTGTGATGCGACGTCAGCGCACGCGGACGATTGGGCTGGATCGGCCTGTCGGAAGGGGTTTGAATCCCTCCTGGTTATGCGCCGCAATTCATCTGTTCTCCGGGCCGCTCCTGTCCTCGGGTTGTTCGTTCTCGCCAACAGCGTGGCCTTCTCGGCCTCGAGCTGTGGCTGCGAATCGGATCCACAGCTCGCAAATCCATCGGGCGGCGGGGGCGCGGGCGGCGAGGGCGGCGCGGGCGGCGCGACAGGGAGCGGCGGGGCCGGGTCCGGGAGCGGCGGGGCCGTGTCCGGGAGCGGCGGCGGGGGCGCGACGGCGGACGGCGGCGGCGGGGCCGGCGGGGTCGCGCTGCCGGAGGAGCTGCCCGACTTCACCGAGGAAGAGATCGAGCCCGCCGAGGCCGTGGACGGGATCCCGAGCCCGCTGCCGGGCGTGTACGACGACAAGGGCACGGCCGGCGGCGACGAGGTGGTCCGCGCGCTGATGGGCTTCCCGATCCGCAACGCGGGGCTCCTCGACGTGGCGATCGAGGAGATCTACGACCCGGCGAGCCCGCGGTTCCGCCAGTACCTCACCCCCGACGCGTGGATCGCGGCGCACGCGCCGCGGGAGCTCGACGTGCACCTCGTGAAGCTCTGGCTCGAGGAGCAAGGGCTCACGGTGAACTTCACGGCCACGAACCGGCTGCTGATCCAGTTCACCGGCACGGTGGCCCAGTTCAACGAGGCCTTCAAGACGGAGCTCCGGGTCTTCGAGCGGGAGAACCCGCAGGCGGGCAATCCCCCGTTCGACGTCTACGGCAGCCTCGGCAAGCTCACCGTGCCGACGTGGGTGTCCGACCGCACGACCGGCATCATCACGGCGGATCTCGCGGCGAGCACCAACCCGCTCCCGCCCGAGGGCGGCAGCATCGAGCCGGATCCGCCGGCCGACGTCGATCGGGGGATGACCCCCGCGCAGATCGCGGGCGCGTACGACCTCGACGACCTCTACGAGCTCGGGTTCACGGGCCAGGGCGTGAAGCTCGGGGTCACGGTCGGCGCCACCTTCAAGTACAGGGACCTCCAGTCGTTCTGGCGCGCGCTCGGCGTGCAGCGGGCGAACCCGGAGGTCGTCGTGACGATGGAGCCCGTCGCGACGCGCTACCTGGAGTCGACGCTCGACGTCGCGTGGTCGGGGAGCCTCGCGCCGGGCGCGGAGCTCGTCGTGTATCAGGGGCCCGACGCGCGCAACACGTCGATGGTCTACACGTTCAACGAGGCGATCGCCCGCGGCGAGGTGTCGGTCATCACGGACTCGTTCGCCCACCGCGAGGACTCCGAGCCGCCGGCCGTGCGGCTCCAGTACCACCACGCGGCGCGGATGGCCGCGGCGCTCGGGATCACGGTCGTCGCGGCGACCGGCGACTCGGCGCAGACCGACACGCCGTCGGCGAGCCCGTACGTGACCGGGGTCGGCGGGACGTCGCTCTGGCTCACCCGGAACGGCGAGGTCGAGAGCGAGGTCGTCTGGCCCGGCTCCGGCTCCGGCCCGACGCTCTCGTTCCCGATCCCGTCCTGGCAGGTCGGGGTCGTGGAGGGCTCCGACGGCAAGCGCGCGGTCGCCGACGTCGCGATGCACGCCGCGCTCTCGCCGGCCCCGTACTGGGTCTACTACCTCGGCGAGTGGAAGCGCTACGGCGGGACGTCGTTCTCGGCGCCCGCGTTCGCGGGGATCATCGCCGTGGTGAACAGCTACCGCGAGGCGCAGGGCCTGCCGCGCGTCGGGTTCCTCAACTCGCTCCTCTACACGACCCCCGACGTGCAGGCGACGTTCCGCGACATCGTGAGCGGCGAGACGGAGTTCTTTGCCGCGCGGCCCGGCTGGGATTACCCGACGGGCTGGGGCGCGCCGAGCGCGATCGGCCTCGCCACCACGCTGCCGTAGCGGCGCCGCTCGCCGGACCCGGGCGGCGCCGCGCGCCGGCCCGATCCGACCGCACGCCGCCGCCGTCCCGCCGCCCCGCCGCATGCTCGAGAACCTGGCGCTCTTCCCCCCGAACGGGCTCGATCGGAGCCTCCACACAGCGGTCCTGATCGGGCTCGTCTTCGGGACGCTCTTCACCGAGACGCTCGGCTGGACGTACGCGGGGCTTGTCGTGCCCGGCTACCTCGCGACGGTGTTCTTCGCGGCGCCGGTCACCGCGGTGTTCATCATCGCGGAGTCGATCGTGACGTACCTGTTCGTCGCGCTGATCGGCCGCTGGATCACCCGGACGGGCGCCTGGTCCACGGCGTTCGGGCGCGAGCGGTTCTACCTGTTCATCGTCGGCGCGGTGATCGTGCGGCTCTTCGTCGAGGGCTTCGTCGTGCCCGAGGTCTCGGCGCGCTACGACTTCGTGCACTCGCGGGAGCTCTACAGCATCGGGCTCGTGCTCGTGCCGCTCATCGCGAACGCCTTCTGGAACAGCGGCCTCCTGCGCGCGGCGCCGCGGCTCGCGGTCGTCACGGCGCTGACGGCGCTCGTGCTCGGCGTGCTGCTCCGGACGACGAACCTCTCGGTCTCGCGCTTCCAGGTCCTCAACGAGAGCCTGTCGCTCGAGTTCCTCGAGCTGCCGAAGGCCCACATCATCCTGGTCATCGGCGCGCTGCTCGGCGCCCGCAACAACGTCCGCTACGGGTGGGACTACAACGGCATCCTCGTGCCCGGCCTGCTCGCCGTGGCCTGGTACGAGCCGACGAAGCTGCTCACGACGACGATCGAGGCGCTTGTCGTCTACTACCTCTCGCGCTGGATCATCTCGGTCCGCCCCTTCTCCCGGATGCTGCTCGTGGGGCCGAGGCGCATGATCTTCGTGTACGTGCTCGGCTTCGTCCTGAAGATGGCGCTCGGCTTCGCCATGGCGCGGTTCGCGCCGGGGCTGCAGATGATCGACTACTTCGGGTTCGGCTACCTGCTCCCGAGCCTGCTCGCCGTGAAGATGTGGAACAAGGAGCACGTCGGCATCGTGATCATGCCGACGCTCCAGGTGTCGCTCACGGCGTTCCTCGTCGGCAACGGGGTCGGCTACGCGCTCGTCGCGCTCGGCTGGGGCAGCGCGCCGCCGCCGCCCGCGGCCGAGGCCCGTCCGCCGCCGCGCATCGAGAGCGCCGCGCTGGCGCTCGTGCTCTCGGACACGGCGCCGCGGCCCGGCCCGCGCCCGAGGGCGGCCGCGATCGCCGCCGACATCGAGTCGCGGCGGATCGCCCACCGGCTCGCGCGCAACGTGCTGCTCGACGGCCGGCCGGCGGACGAGGTCCTCGGCGTGGCGGAGCGCGCGCGGCTCTCGGTGGTGCGCGAGGGCGACGGCGAGCGGCCGTGGTACGTCCTGAGCGCCCGGTTCGACGATCCCGAGGACACGCCGAGCGCGCCGCGGGCGGCGATCCGCAAGCGCGCCGGCCGGAGCGCGGGGCCTTCGCCCGAGTGGCTCGTGCTGGCGGCGCCCACCGAGGTCGGCTCGGCGCTGCCGGCGGTGGCGCTGCGGGTCGCGGAGCTGCTCGACGCCGCGGGGGTCGTGCTGCTGTCGCGCCACGGCGCGATCCGGCGGCACGACGAGGCGTTCGCGGCCGCGATGATCGAGGCTCTGGAGAACCCCCAGGTGCTGATCGTCGAGCCGGGCGGCGGCGACGGGCCGGAGCTCAGCGTGGTGGGCACGCCGGCGGGGCTGCCGGTGGTGTCGATCGGCGAGGGGCTCGGCGCCGAGACGGCGATGAGGTTCCGACCGGCGGCCGAGCAGCCAACGCTCCTCGCCGACGCGCCGCGCCTCCGGGTGCCGCGCCACGTGGCGGAGGCGGTCGGCGCGCGCCTGCTCGGCGCGCCGGAGGTCGTGCGCTGGAGCGGGACGCTCGAGGAGGAGCTCGCGAAGCGGATGGTGTCGCTGACGGAGGTCCAGCCGGGCCGGTTCCGCCCGCCGTCGATCGAGGAGCTGCGGCTGTTCGACAGCGTCGTGGCGCCGCGGCTGATCGCGGCGGCGACGCGCCCCGGCGGCGCCGCCAGCGCGACGCCGCCGACCGCGTGGGAGCGGGCGATCCTCGGGCGCCTCGGCTTCCGCGAGATCCGCATCGGCGGGAGCGACGCCGCGCCTGCGGCGTGGGGCATCGCCGAGCCTGGGCCGGCCGAGGGCGGCCCGGAGCGCCGCGGCAACCCGGCGTGGCTCGTGCTGGCGAATCAGGCCACGCTGCCGCCGCGCGCGGGCGCAGCAGCGGGCCCGGCGTCCTCGATCGGCGGCGTCCTGCCCGTGTCGCCGTCGCCGGGGGCGGTGAGGTCGCCGCTCACGGGCGCGATGCTCGTGGAGGTGCCCGCGCCGCGGTGGCAGATCGGGGTGTTCGGCGCGGGGCTCGCGCTCGCCGACGCGCTCTCGGCGCAGTCGCTCCTGCTCGCGGGGGCGGTGCCCACGGCGGAGCCGAACGGCGCCGCCGACGTGCGGCGCGCCGAGGGGCTGCGCAGCTTCTTCCAGCGGGCGCACGAGGTCTGGATCGGGGACGGCGGCAACGCGCTGTCGGTCCAGGCGATCGAGGCGGATCGGACCTACGAGCGGGACGCGGTGATCTCGTTCGGGTACGAGGTCGTGCGGCCGGAGCACGTGCCCACGTTCGCGGGGCCGCTGCTGGAGACGCTGGGCGATCTGGAGCTGCGCGTGGGGATCTTCGACGGCACGCGCGAGCAGGTGCCGTTCAGCGGCGCGACGGACATGGCGATGGCCTACGCGAAGCGGTTCGCCGAGGGGCGGTTCGCGATCGTGTACCTGGGCAGCGCGATCCGGCGCTTCTTCGAGCTGCGGCGCTTCGCTGCGCCGGGGCAGGGGGAGACGCGCCTCGAGGCGCGGCTCACGCGGCTCGGCGTGGCGCCCGCGCCGCTCGACGTGGCCGGGCGCGCGCAGGCGCTCGCGACGTGCGCGGGGAGCGCGGGCGCGGGCGCGAGCGGGGACGAAGCGTGCCCGACCCGGGGCGTGACGGCGGGGTGCGATCTCTTCGCTGCGATGGAGGTTTTCCGTCGCTACACGACCGAGCGGAACCCGTATTACCTGAGGGAGCACTTCTCGGCGCAGGTCAAGGGGCGGTGTCATGTGGAGATCGGGCGCGACGTGATCACGGGGCGCCCGTGGGTCATCGCGGCCCGGCCTGGGGAGGCGCAGCTCCTGCCGATCGACGGCGCGCTCGTCGCGATCCCGGGCGTTGCGGTGCCCGGCGGCGTGCGGCTGCGGCGCGCGGTCACCATCGGCACGAGCGCGCTCAGGGTCGAGGCGGCCGGGGCGGGCTCGCCGGGCGCGGCGGCCTCGGGCTCGCCTGCGTCCGGGTCGGCGGCGCCTGCGTCCGGGTCTGCGGCGCCTGCGTCCGGGTCGGCGGCGCCTGCGTCCGGGTCGGCGGCGCCGGGTGCGGCCCCGCAGGAGGCGACCCCGTGACCGCCCCGGCGAAGCGCCGCGAGCCGGCGAGCCACGACGCGCCCGCCCCGCCGCGCCCCGCGCGGCCGCCGCTCCGGGCGCGCTCGGCGACGGGGGGCTTCCGCGCGCGGGTGGGCGCGCCGCGCAAGGCGCTGAACCCGCGCTGGCTCATCGCGATGGCGCTGCTCGGGGTGACGGCGTTCGCGCTCTCGCTCCTGCCGGGCGCGCCGCCGCTGGGGAGCTCGCTGCCGGCCGAGGACGAGATCCTCGCCTACCACATCGAGCCGGAGCGGGACCTCGCGATCAAGATCCCGGCCGAGATCGACGCGGTGGAGGTGACGACCTGGGCGGCCGTGGAGGCCGACGTCTGCGACTCCGCGAGGCGCTATCCCTACGGCTTCGTCGCGGCGTTCGTGAACGAGCGGGGCAAGGAGGTCGCGCGGCACGTGGTGGACCTGGAGAGCCGCGTCAGCTGCGATCCGGATCGCCCGCTCGGCGAGGGCGAGTACGCGGCGCGGCTCGACCGCGGCGGGGGCGCGGTGACGGATCCGCGCTCGACGCTGCTCATCACGCACGACGTGCTCCCGCAGGGCGGGCAGGTGCGGCTCCGGGCGAAGCCCGCGGTGGGGAGCGACGGCAAGCCGATCGAGCTCACGATCCTGTCGCGGCTGGAGGGGCGCTACCAGCGCAGCGAGACGTCGCGCGCGCTCTACGAGCAGAGCCTCGACGCCGAGGAGCGGCGGCAGCTGGGGCGCCGGGTGTCGGCGCTCGGCTTCGCTGATCTGCCGGAGCCGGCGCGGAAGGAGCTGCTCCGGGGCTGGGCGCGTCGGCTCGAGGCCGGGGGCCGCGAGGGCATCGACTACGAGATGTCGCGGCTGCTCTTGCGGCGGTTCCGGATGCCGTTCCCGCGGGCGGAGGGCCGCGGCGCGTCCGAGTTCGTGGTCGGCGAGCGCCACGCGGCGGCGCTGAACTTCCGCGGCCCGCTGTCGCTCGACATCGAGGGCCCGCCGGGCCGCACGGTGCGCGTCGCGGACGGCGCGAGCGCGCCCGCGAGCGTCGCGCTCGGCCCGCTCGGGCGGGCGACGGTGCGGCTGTCGCGCGAGGACATCCGGACGGTGGTGATCGACGGGGTCGGCCCGGATTTCGGCGTGCGGTTCGGCGCGCCGGAGGCGCAGGCGATGCAGCAGATCGGCGAGATCGTGCATCCGGCGATGCCCGCGCCCGCGGGCGGTCCCGGGGCGGCGCCGGAGCCGGCGGCGGACGCTCCCGGCGCGGCGCCGGGGCCTGCCGCGGGCGCTCCCGGCGTCGCGCCGGCCGCGCCGGTGCGGCTCCAGACGCCGCCCGACGTGCGCCTCGTGCGCTACCTGGCGCTGGATCCGAGCGATCCGGTCATCGCGCGGATGGCGCCCGGGCAGGAGCTCCTCGGGCTGCTGATCCGGACCGAGGTCGAGACGACCGGCGGCGCGAACCAGGGTGACGCGACGGTTGTGGCGCGGTGGGGGCCGGGTCCGACCGAGCGCGCCGAGCTCAAGGTGACGCTCCCGCGATCGCGCTTCGAGTGGTGGAACGACGGGCTCGACGCGTCCGAGCCGCGGCTCGCGATCCTGCGGCCGCCGGAGGGGGTGGAGCGGATCGAGATCACGGGGGACGCGAGGACGCGCGTGCGGCTGCGCACGATCGAGCCGGGCGTGAACGAGACGCTGTACCGGCTGCCCTACCGGGTCACGCTGGCCGAGGACGAGACGTGGCGCTACGCGCCGTTCGACGTGAGCACGTGGACCGACGTGCGCGCGGTCAACCTCGACGAACTGGAGCGGAAGGAGCGCTTCTCGGATCTTCGCGAGCAGGTGCGGATCGAGCGGTCGGGGGAGGGCGCGAGGTCGGACGCGGATCGCCCGGAGCGGACCCTCACCCCCGAGCATGCGCCGGTGCGGCGGCGGCTGCTGATGCCGGCGTGGCAGTCGGCGGGGGAGCCGTCGCCGGGCGATGCGTGGACGCCGCTGCTCGTGGCGAAGGACGTGCGCGTGGACGGGGAGGGGGCGCGGGCTGGCCGGCTGTCGGTCATCTACCGGGCCGCGCGCGCGTCGCTGGGCAAGGAGGTCGCGGTGCGCGTGGACGGCGAGGTGGCGCTGAAGGAGCCGATCGTGGCGCTGTCGGGCGCGCTGCGCGTGGCGGCGCCGGCGGGCACGCGCCGGGTCGAGATCGAGGGGCTCGGCGACGCGGGGGCGGCGTACACGGACGCGCCGCCGGCGAACGGCGGGGCGATCGTGCGCCGGCGCGACGTGTTCGAGCTGACGCGCGCCCGGCCGATGACGTACCGGTTCAAGCAGGAGGCGGGCGAGACGCTGCACCTCGTGCTGTTCGTCGTGACGCCCGGGGAGAACGCGGACTACCGCATCCGCTACCGGTTCGAGGGGGCGAAGCCTGCGTCGCGGGAGGCGGCGTTCTTCCGGCGGGTGACGATCCCGGACGGCGTGCTGGCGGGCCGTGGCGGCGATCTGACGCGCGCGACGCTGTGGGAGGCGGCGACGGACCGGCGCGGCACGGACGGGGTGGGGCGCGGGGTGATCCGGCTGGGCGACGATCTCGCGCCGGGCGAGCGCGTTGTGCGGCTGTCGCTGCTCGGGCCGCAGGCGGGCGACGCGGGCGAGCCGGCGAAGGCGGTGTGGGTCGGGGCGGTGCTGGTCGGGCAGCGGGCGCCGGGCCGGGACAACGGGCCGCGGCTGTGGGTGGAGGACGATCCGTGAGGCGGGCTCGGGTGGAGCGGGGGGCTTCCGGGCGCAGGGCAGCGCGGTAGGGTAGGCTTCCCGTGGCCCGGAGCAGGAGCCGAGGGCAACGCAAACGAGGGGCCGACATGAACGTTGACGACGTGTACGAGCAGCACGTGCGCGGACTGCCGTTGGCCGACCGCCTGCGGCTGGCCGAGCGCATCGTGGCTCAAGCGGCGGTGGAGGCGCAGGGGAGCAGCCACGCGATCGATGTGAGCGCAGGGGGTGAGGCGCTCGGTACGCTTGGTAGCAGGCTGCGCGCCATCCGGGCGCGGATCGAGCGCTCGGGGGAGCCGCTGCTCGACGAGGCCGGTGTCCGCCAGGAGCTGGCCGAGCGCCGGGGCGGCATCGCGGCGCTGGAGCTGGGAGGCGATGCGCACCTTCGTTGATGCGGGGGTCCTGATCGTCGCGGCGCGAGGTACTGGCAAGCATGCAGAGCGCGCGCTCTCGGTCCTCGACGATCCAAGGCGAGAGTTCGTCGCCAGTGCATTGTTGAAGCTGGAGGTGCTGCCGAAGCCGCTCTACTTCCGCCGCACGGAAGAGGTCGCATTCTACGAGACTTTCTTCTCCGCGGTCTGCGCCTGGGCACCGCTTTCCGCCGAGCTTTCGGCGCAGGCGTTCGCTCTGGCCTCGCAGCATGGCCTGGCTGGGATGGACGCGTTGCACGTCGCCGCGGCGCTCGCGCTCGGCGCGGAAGAGATGGTCACGACCGAGCGCGAAACCAGCCCGTTGTTCCGCGCGCACGGCCTGGTGGTCACCAGCGTCTTCGCAGATCGGTCCTGACCGTCGGCGGGTCATCTGGAGATTCGGCCTCGCCCCGGGCGTCTATCCTGCCGACGCTGTTCGTGGTCGATGTCGAGCGATAGTCCTTCGCGCGTCATTGCCCGCGGCAGCTACAACGCTATTTGATATCGTGGCACAGGGGCCTTCTCGCACCCCGCCGTCCAGCGCGCGTCCGGCCTCGACGCTCTTCGCGTCAAGCGAATCCTCGCTGGATCATTGACAAGTTGGTCATTCGGCCGCGTTTGCTGTAGGGTTTCCCCGCGCGGCCCCGGGGTCGCCGCAGCGGAACGAGCACACATGGCGGAAACGACAACGAGCCCATTCGGGAGAGGCCCCCTCGCGGCGCCGAGCACCCCAATCGCCGACGCCCGCCGTGGTGCGGGCCTGACGCCGGGCATGAGCGCTGTCGCCGGGCTCGCGTCGGCCGTGGCGGTCATCCTCGGCGGCTCGGCGGCGCGCGCGCAGGAGCCCGCGCGTGACCCGGTGGCCGCCGAGGCGCTCTTCAAGGCCGCGCGCGCGCTGGTCGACAAGGGCGATTATGCGGCGGGGTGCCCGAAGTTCGAGGCGAGCCTCGCGCTCAACCCCTCCGCGAGCACCATGATCAACCTCGCGCGGTGCCACGAGCGCGAAGGCAAGGTCGCGACAGCGTGGCACGATTATCAGCGCGCCCTCGTCCTGAACCGGGAGACGGCGGGGGAGCAGCGGCGGCGGAGCCTCGAGGCGATCGCGCAGAAGGAGATCGCGGCCCTCGAGCCGCGCGTGCCGAAGCTCAGCGTCGTGGTCGAGCGCGCGCCCTCCGGCGTGGAGGTGCAGCGCGACGGCACGACGCTCCCGGCGGCCGCGCTGGGCGAGCCGCTGCCGATCGATCCAGGCCCGCACGAGATCCGCGCGAGCGCCCCCGGGCACCAGACGGAGACCCGCGCGATCACGCTCGCGGAGGGCCAGACGGAGACGGTCGCGCTCACGCTGCGGCCGCTGGCCGCGTCCGGGGTGGGGGCCGGGGCGGCGCCCGCGAAGGCGAGCGAAGCGCCGGGCGGGGGCGTCCCGGCCTGGGCCTGGGTCTCGGGGGCCGCCGGCATCGCCCTGGTCGGCGCGTCGGTCGGGTTCCTGATCGACGATCTGTCCGCGATCAGCGCCTTGCGCGAGAACTGCCGCGAGGTCCCGGGCGGGACGTACTGTAACCCCGGCTATGACTTCGCGGCCGACAATGCGCGCAAGAACCGCGATCTCGGCCTCTTCGTCGGCCTCGGCGGCGCGGGGCTCGTCGCGATGGGGGTTGCGGTCTACGGGATCGTCCGGTCGGGCGGCGAGAAGGAGCCTGCGCCGGCGCAGGGAGCCGTCGCGCTGCCCTGGATCGCGCCGTCCGGCGCCGGCGCCAGCATCTCCGGGAGCTTCTGATGCGCACAGGGGAGAGCGTGCGAATGCATTTCTTCAGGTCTCTGGCCGCGATCGCGATCTCGCTCGTCGCCGGGGGCGCGTGTATCCCTGACGTGGAGCCGAACGTGTTCGTGGTGCCGCGCTGCGAACAGGTCGCGCCCAGCTGCGGTCCGGCGGCCGGCGAGAGCTGCTGTGCGGAGAGCGAGGTGGTGGGCGGCCAGTTCAACCGCCTGAACGACGCGCGCTTTCCGGCCACGGTGGCCGATTTTCACCTCGATCGCTTCGAGGTGACGGTGGGGCGGTTCCGGCAGTTCGTCGCGGGGTACCCGGCGACCCGGCCGAAGGCGGGCGCGGGCGCGCACCCGCTCATCGAGGGCAGCGGCTGGGACCCGGCATGGGATGCGGGCTTGCCCGCGGGGAAGGACGAGCTGCGAGCCTCACTGCAATGCGACGAAAATTTCCGGACGTGGACCGACGAGCCCACCGGCAATGAGGCGGCGCCCATCAACTGCGTGAGCTGGTATCTCGCGTTCGCCTTCTGCGCCTGGGACGAGGGCCGGTTGCCCACGGAGGCGGAGTGGAACTACGCTGCCGTCGGGGGGAACCAGCATCGGGTCTATCCGTGGGGAGAAGAGGCCCCGAGCCAGGAGCTGGCCGTGTTCGGCTGCGAGACCACGACGACGGTGTGCCCGATCCCGGGTGTCGGGTCCAAGTCCCCGGCGGGGGACGGGAGATGGGAGCAGTCCGATCTGGCGGGGAGCTTGTTCGAGTGGGTCCTCGACTACCACGCCGATCTGACGGGGACGTGCAGCAACTGCGCGGCCCTGAGCGACGGAGGCTTCGGGAGGGGCTCCCGCGGCGGGGCGTTCTCCCACCCCGAGGAGGCGCTCAGCCCGACGTACCGCATCGGCGAGCTGCCGGAGAGGACGTTGTCCTTTTACGGTGTCCGCTGCGCGCGGGACGAGTAGCGGGCTCACCGCATCTCGATGCGGCCGCGCTCTCATCCCCACCGGGCACGCCGCGGCGCTGTGTGATGCGCGTGCGAGCGGCGGATGGCCGTCGCGGAGGCCACCTCGATGGAGGTGTCACGGACGGTGCCGCTCGAGGTATGCCTGGAACATGAGCGAGAAGGGAAAATCCGGCTGGCAGAAGCTCCGCAGCACAGCCATCTCGTTTTCGTTCATGTCCTTCCGGCCATCGGCTATCAAGGCATCCTTGATGCGGATGAGCGCTTCGTTGAACAGGTGAAGTTGCTTCATTCGCTTGTGGTCAAGATCCTTCCGGTCGAGCCTGTATTTCTTTATGGTCGCGAGTCCTTGTGCGGAGCCTTCTCGGGCTCGAATGAGCTCGGTCTCGAACATCAGGTGGCGAGAGGGCTGAGCGTCCGGGGCGCAAGGGTCCAGGCAGTCGGTCACCGGGATGGCCCTGTTGGGCTGCTTTTGGTGGTTGCACTCCCAGCAGGACAGATAGAGATTTGTCCATGTGAACGCGCGTGTCGGATCTTCGGCAACGTCGATGTAATGATCGACCTCGTGTCGCGTCTGCTTTGTGCTCTGCTCGCAGTAGAAGCACTTATGGTGGCTCATCGTCTCCAGGGTCGAAACGATGTCTGGATGTGCATACTGCTTGGAGCTGGGCCTCTTCTGTGGGTCCTTTGCGCGTCGTTCCTGCGCGTCGTTCCAGGTATGCGGTGCGCCAGCGCTCTTCACATCGAGCGAGCACGTCAGGGGTCGGCAGTCGCTTGACCGGGATCATTCCCCCTCTCCGCGCAGCGCCTGCAACCGCTGTTCGATATCGATGTACGAGAAATACTCCGGGTTTTTGTCCTTGAGCTGCCTCTCGATCGCCTTTTGCCGGACGTAGTCCCCTGCCTCGAAGGCGGCCTTCCGTTCCTCGATCAGGCGCGAGATCTCCACGCCGAACGGCTGTGTGCCGTCGAATGCCGGGGAAAGCAAGATTTCCTCCACCGGCTTGTTCGCGTAGAGGTCTGTCGTGTCGTCGACCACGCAGGTCTTCCGCTCTCGATCATAGCGGCAGACGAACACCCGCGCGCCCGGGACCGAGCCGACGATGAAGGGAGAGTGCGTTGTGGCGATGATCTGAAGATTCGGAAAGATACTGAGCACGTCGCGCAGAAAGCGCTTCTGCCAGCGAGGATGCAGGTGGTTCTCGGCCTCGTCGATAAGCAGCAATCCAGGGGTCTTGCAGAGCTCGGATGCTTCCGTCTCGCGCAGGACGTGGACAGCATACATCTTTCCCAGCAGGCCGATCATATGCTGGATGAGGTAGGCGTTGCCGCTGCTCAGGTTGGACAGCGGGACGAGCTGCCCGCTCTGGCGGATCATGGGCATGAAGGTGCGCCGGTCCACGTGGCTCAGCTCTCCATCGAGCACGCTGAGCTCGACGATCCGGCGTATGGTATCATAAAGAGCTTCACCGTCCTGGCGGTCGCGAAGATCATCGCTGCCACGCAGATAGTCGAAAGCGCAGATGAGCTCGGTCACCGCGGCGTTGCGCTGAACTCCATTCAGTGCATCGCGCAAGAAGCTCTTCGGCGCCGGCCGGGCGAGCTGGCTGATCGTGTAAGCATCCGCAGGGAGCGCAGAGCGCCAGAAATCCACCACCCAGTTGGGACACGGCTCGCCCCCTTCGACGTCGATGGGAATACTGGTAATTGTCCTGTTGCGTTGGAGAAAGTCGAATGTTCCTTCTAGATGTTGTTTTTGATTCGAGAGCAGCCTCTCCCGCTCTCCGTCGATGAACAGGGTTGCTTCTATCTGGAATGGCGTCCCGTTTCGCCAGATTGCACGCTCTAGGCGTCCGTAGTATGCGCCGAACAACCCCCGGATTGCGTCGAGCAGGATCGTTTTTCCGGTCCCGTTCTCGCCGGTGATGATCGCTACCGGTGCCGGATCGTCGTGCGCCGACAGGAATTTTAGACGCGCCTCATCGAAGGGACCAATATTCTGGATGGACAGATCGAGCAGCCGCATGGGAGACCCATGTGCACCCTAGCACTCCTGCGGGTACATCGGACAGGGCTAGTAGGCAGCCTGGCCGCCCGATCGGCACGCGGCTGAGATCACTTGCCAGGTGCGCCTGCGGCAAAGTCAAAGCGGGAGCACCGGCAGAGCGAAGACCATCAGGGTCGTACCCGCCGCCCGTTGCCAGCTCGGAAGGGCGGTCGAACCGGTCCCTCGCGACCGTTTCCAGTGTCCCGAAGGC
>JAICEP010000080.1 GCA_025924095.1 Sorangium sp. | reverse complement strand
ACGCAGTGGCCGCAGGTCATTCCTTCGATAGCGAGTCTGCGCATCTCCCCCCTATGCCCGCGCGACGCAGCAGCGTCAACGCGGGCGCAGCGCGGTCAACGCGGGCACGCCGGGCACGCCTGCCCGCCGCAGTCCACGCCGAGCTCGCCGCCGTTCCGCAGGCCGTCGATGCACGTCGGCTCCTCGCACACGGCCGCCCAGCAGACGCCGGCCTCGCAGTCCGCGCCGGTCGCGCAGCCCTCGCCCGGCGGACAGGGCGACCACGGACCGCCGCAGTCGACGCCGGTCTCGGAGCCGTTCCGCACGCCGTCCGAGGTCGACGGGCTATGGCAGCTCCTCGGGCTCCCGAGGCACACGCCGGAGATGCAGTCCTGCGCGACGGCGCAGAGCGACCCGCTCTCGCAGGGTCGCCTGCAGATGCCGCCGCAGTCGACGTCGGCCTCGTCCGGGTCGTGCCGCAGGTTGATGCAGTGGCTCGGCGCGCAGAAGCCCCCGCCCTGCTGCGCGCCCACGGTCGGGACGCAGATGCGGCGGGGCCCGCACTGGTCGTCCTCGACGATGCAGTCGAACGGCTGCGCCTCGTAGCAGATCTGGTCGACCTTGTAGAGATCCATGAGGCTGATCCCGTTGTCGAAAGGCACGTGGACAGGCCTGTTCTCCGCCGAGCAGACATCCGAGGTACACAGGTTGCCGTCGTTGTAGACGTCGGCGGGATCCGCCCTGGAGACGACCTCTCCTTCTTGCGTGCACTCCAGCTGCGCGCAGTCGCCGCGCAGCTGGGAGAACAGCGGGCCCGGGTAGATCTCCACCTGGCACACCCTGTCCACGCACTGCCCGACGCCGCAGCGGGAGTCCGGCGGGCCGGCGCATTTCGCGTCGTTGTCGCACGCCGTCCCGGCCGTCCCCGGCGCGCAGCTGAACCAGCCCTCCTGGCACTCGCTGCACGGCCGGCAGGCAAGAAAGCAGTCAGGCGACGTGTCCTCGGGCCCGCAGCACAGCGTGTGGCCCTCCTGGACGCAGGTACACTCGTTGTCCGTGCACTCCGTGCCGGGCGCGTACTCGGTGTCCGATTCACAATCGGCGGTCGACTCGCACCTCCCTCCCAGCTGGCTCATCCGCTCGCAGGAAGAAATCGCCACGGCGATGAGAAATATGGAGGCGAAAATGCAATGCTTATGAACCCTGTCCATGCGTCCAGTCCTCCGGCACGAGGCCATGGCGCCAACACCCCGGCGGCCCCAATCCGCCGTGATGTCGCTTCCAACTGGGCGAGGATCCTACTCGGACCCGGCGCAGGTCTGCCAGCCCTGACGACAGTTTTCACCACCTCGGGTCCGCCGGGCAGGAGGCGCCAACGTGGTTACGGGCGCGCGCCTCGTTCCATTTCGGATTCAGGTGCTCCTGGCGGCTCTCGGCGACTGCCGCGCTTGCGCAGCCCGCGCCGGAGTGAAGAGGACAACCACGGAGATACAGAGGGAGAGAGGGAGATTTTATATCTCCTGTTCTCTCCCTCCGTGTCTCTCCCGGGCGGACGCGCTCGCGCCGCAGCGGCGCGCTACGGCGGGCTTTCCTGGAGCACGCCGTCGGGCACGAGGCGGAGCGAGCGCACAGCGCCCTCGCGCGCGAGCAGGACGGCGCCGAGCAGGCCGGCCTCGCTGCCGAGCGGAGAGGCCACCACCGGCACCTCCCCGGCGCGGACGGCGTGGCGCGGCAGCTCCTCTCGCAGGCCGTCGATCAGGATGTCGGGCGCGGCGAGCATCTCGCCGCCCAGCACGATGAGCTGGGGATTGAGCAGGTTCAGCAGGACCCCGATGCCGCGCGCGAGCTGCGCGCCCGCCTCGCGGAAGATCGCGCGGGCGCTCTCGTCGCCGGCGAGCGCCGCGCTCGCGATGTCGCCGACCGCGTGCGGCCTGGAGAGCGCGGCCAGGTGGGGAGAGCGCGCCGACGCTTCCTCCGAGGCGCGCCGGAGCGCCATGACCGAGGTGAACGTCTCCAGACAGCCGCGGCGGCCGCAGCCGCAACGCGGGCCGTCGTCGGCGATGCGGCAGTGGCCGATCTCACCGCTGTACCCCTGCATCCCGAAGAACAGGCGCCCATCGACGACGAGGCCCGCGCCCACCCCGAGCCCGACGTACAGCCACACGTACGAGGCGTGCCCCCGCGCGGCGCCGAGCTCCCCCTCCGCCACCGCCGCCGCCTGAGGCAGGTTGTACACAGAGACCTGCATGCGCAGCGCGCGGCTGAGCTCCGCGCGCACGGGGAACCGCTCCCAGCCCAGATTGGGCGCAAGCACGCAGAGGCCGCTCGGCCGCTCGATGAGCCCGGGCATGATGGCGCAGGCGCCGCGCAGCCGCTTCCGCGGCACCCCGCTCAGCTGCAGCACCTTCGGCAACAGCTCGACAACGTCGCGAACCGTCCGGTGCGGATCGCGCAGGACGGTGGGCTGCTCCAGGCGCGCCCGCATCCGCCCGCGCGCGTCGGCCACGGCCACGGCCGTCTGCTCGACGCCGATCTCGATACCGAGGAACGCCGCGCTGTCATCGTTGAACTCGAGGAGCCGCGCCGGGCGCCCGCCGCGCGACTCGGCCCCGACATCGCGGACGCTGCCGCTCTCGAGCAGCTCCTCGATGATGGCCGAGACCGTCGGCTTGGTGAGGCCGCTCAGCCGCGCGAGGTTCGTGCGGGAAATCGGGCCGTGCTGCTGCACGAGGTCGAGGACGAGGGAGCGGTTCAGCTCCCGAGGGGTGCGGTTGCTAGCCGTCTTGTCGTTCGCACGGACCATCGAGCAGACCGAGACTTAGCCGTTCTCACGCGGTGAAAGCAAGGGGCGTCACCACCGCGCGGCCAGGAAACGCGCGCGGCGCCCCGCCGGTCATCGTCATCAGCCCAGCCAGATCATCAGCCAGGCCGCGCGCGAGCGCTCCCGGTCGCCCTCGCCTCCCCGCGTCGTTCTCTACCCTTCTCCACCGGCTTGCTTCCGTTGATTCCCTCCTCGCTCACCGCGCACCACTGCGCTCCACACCCCGGGCACCCGCGGATCGCCGGAGCAGTTATGTCAGCACCACACGCGTTGTGACCCCGGAAACGACCACGGCCTCGGCGGCGCCCCTCCAGGTCTCGCGCGTAGCAAACTGCCTCGCAACAAGGGAAGGAATCGTACGATGAGCGCCCCCGTGTGGCGGAACGCCTCATCCTCGCGTGTGAGGTGGGAACAGGGTGTGCGCGCGGTGTCCTCGCCGTCCGACCCGTCCGGATCCGACGATCGCCGCGCTCCGCGCTGCCGTGACGTTGCAAAGTTCAGCGGCGAGCGGGCTCATCTCTTCTCGCGGGGAACGCTGATTGCAAACGGCCCACGCGGGAGGCGACCAGACGCTGAGTCGATGAGAGCTGACGACGTGGAGGAGTGAAGGAGAGCGATCGTCAAGGCGCTGGAGTGCGGACGTATTGACGCACTACCGCCCCAGGTCGGGCGTGGGCTCGACGACATGGAGGATACGGCGACATCGCAGAGAGACGCGAGACGCAGGGCAGCCGTGGCGCGAGGGCCGGTCGGCGCGCTCTCTCACGGGCGATTGACGGGTCCTTGACCGGGTCCTAGCAACCGCCTGCCTGGGATAGCAGGCCGAGGCAGCTCGCCCGGCGGCTGCGCTGACGTCGCCCTGCTCTCACACGATTCGCATTTCCGAGGAGACGCCCGGAGCGCTGGGCCTGTCTCTTCACGAGGAGTTTGCACGATCATGAAGATGGCAGATGTTCTGGGTGCTGTTCTCGCTGTAACGCTCGCTGGCTGCACGGCATCATACGACGAGGCCGAGGCCGAGGATCTAGAGGAGACCGGGACCGCCGAGGGTGCGATCAGGCTGAGCGACGTGGCGGTCGTCCCGGCGTATTTCGATCACGAGAACCGCTTCACGGTGGACCGCGAGCGATCGGTCCATGCGCACTTCACGAGCCACCCGGGCAGGACAATCTCGCTCGAGCTGAAGTCGATCGCCGGGGGCAGGAGCGCCGCGGTCGACTTCAAGCTCCACGAGGTCACGCGCGACGGGAGGCTGAGGCACGTCCGGCGGGCCAGGGGCCCCCGGGGGCAGGCGATCTCGACGTGGGAGAGCCGGGGCACCGGGGCGTATGTCGTGCAGATCCTCGCGCCGCGGACGCTCGTCGAGGTGGAGCTCCGGCTCTCCTGCGGCGCCGACGTCTGCTCGCCCGTGGCGCAGCCGGGCGACATGTGCGCCGGCCTCGCGGGCATCCGCTGCGCCGAGGGCCTGTATTGCGACTTCGCCCCCGAGGCGAACTGCGGCGCTTACGACCGCAGCGGCACGTGCGAGTTCGTGCCCGAGGCGTGCAGGGAGGACTACGATCCGGTCTGCGGCTGCGATGGCCGGACGTACGGCAACGACTGTGTCGCGGCGACGGCCGGCGTCTCGGTGAGGAGCCTCGGGGAGTGCGGCCCCACGGTGGTGGGGCTCGGCGAGAGCTGCGGCGGCTTCACCGTCGGCGCGCTGCGCGTGTGCGGGGAGGGGCTTTACTGCAAGTACGCGCCCGACGCGATCTGCGGGCGCGCGGACGCGGCCGGCAGCTGCGCGGACAAGCCCGAGGTCTGCACGAAGGAGCTCGCGCCCGTGTGCGGCTGCGATGGCCAGACCTACTCCAACGCCTGCATCGCGGCCGCGAGCGGCATGTCCGTCGATGTGCGGAGCGCGTGCGACAGCGCACCTGTGGAGTGAGCGACATCGGCGCGCCGCTCTCCGCGCCCGATCACGCGTCCCTTCCGGGCGCCTGGCCGTAACGATGCCGGGCGCCCAGCGCGACGACGCCGGGCGCGCCGGGCGCTGAGGAGCGCCGCTAGATCGTCTCCCAGCGCCCGCTCTCGGCGGAACGGTAGAGCGCGTCGATGACCCGCATGTTGCCGACCGCGACCTCGATCGAATTCTCGACGGGGCCACCCGTGCGGATGGCGCGCGAGAACGCCTCGCTCTGCAGGTGGTACTGGTCGACGGCGGGGAACGAGGTGACCTGGGCCGAGGTGCAGTTCAGCGTTGAGCCGTCATCGAGGAAGAGCTTGCACGGCTGGTCGGCGGGGGCGTTGACCGGAATCTCGATCTCGATGCGGCCCTTGATACCGAACGCGTTCACGCGCTGGTAAGCCACCGCCTGCGTGCTGCACGTGAACGTCATGTGCGCGCCGCCGTAGTCGAGCAGGCCCGAGGTCAAGCGATCGGTGCCGAAGTCGGGATCGCGCGCGATGAGCGCCATCGCCCGCGCGGGCTCGCGCCCGAACAGGAAGCGCGACGTGTTCACCGCGTAGCAGCCGATATCGTAAAGCGCGCCGCCCCCGACTTCCTTCCTGTTGCGGATGTTGGCGGCGTCGCGGTTGAAATACGAGAGCGCCATCTGGACGCTGACAAGGTCGCCGATCTGGCCGCTTCGCACCCACTCCCTGGCCTGCTGCCACTGAGGGTGGTTGCGGATCATGAACGCTTCGGTGATCCGCTTGCCCGTTTCGCGCTGGACGGCGACCAGCGTCTCGGCCTCTTTGGCGCTGAGCGCAATCGGCTTTTCGCACAGGACGTGCTTGCCGGCGCGGGCCGCGCGCGCCGTCCACTCCACGTGCAGGTGGTTGGGCAGCGGGTTGTAGATGGCATCGATCTCCGGGTCGCCGAGCAGCTCTTCGTAGCTGCCGTACGCTCTCGGGATCCCGAGCGACTGCGCGGCGGCGCGTGCCTTGCCGAGGTCGCGCGATGCCAGCGCGGCGAGCTGGGTCAGGGGCCCCCGCTTCATACCGGGCAGGCTGACATGCATCGCGAAGTGGCTCACCCCGAGCACGCCCCAGCGCACGGGGGTGAGGGGTTCGTCGGGCTTCGGACCTTGGGCAGATGTGGACATGGGCCGCACGACCAGGGAGGGGCTAGAGCTCTCCCCCGGCGCTCCCCTCGCCGTGCCGGTGCGCTCGCGCCCGCCGCTCCCGGTTCTTCGCCACGCGCGCCGCCCGGCTCGCCAGGAGCTCCGGCGACGGCTTGCGCCCGCGGTGCGGCTCCTGCTCGGCGTGATGCTCGTCGAACGACCCCGGCTCGCTGCCGAGCTCGAAGATCGCGACCTCGCGCTGGCCGCGCTCGCCGAGCCGCAGCGGCATCACCGCCGCGCCGATCCCCGCCCCCACGTAGACCGCCCCCTGGCCGGGCTCCCCGCGCCGGCGCGTACCGTAGAGGCCGTGAATGTACCGGTGCCCCGCGATCTTGCCGATCGAGAGCTCGTGCAGGCGCGCGACCGTCACCTGGCCCGCGTGCGTGTGACCCGAGAGCACAAGCGGGATGCCGTGACGCCAGAGGCCGTCCGCCTCCTCGGCGATGTGCGACAGGCCGAGCGTCGGCAGGTCGCGCCGCATCCCCTTCACCGCCTTCTCGCGCGACGCGTGGCCGGTATAGGCGTCGTCGAGCCCCACCACCTGGAGCCGCTCGTGGCCCAGCGTGATCACCGTGCTCGCGTTGCAGAGCACCGCGACGCCGCCCCGCTCGAGCGCGCGCCTCACCGCGTCGGCGCCCGACCAGTGATCGTGATTCCCCAGCACCGCGATCACCGGCGCCTCGAAGCCGCGCACCACCTCTTCCAGCTGATCGAGGTAGAGCTGGCTGTGACACACGAAGTCGCCCGTGAGCACGACAAGATCCGGCCGCTGCTGGTTCGTCAGCGCCACGGCCGCACGCTGCACCCGCACCGACGTCACCCGGCCGACATGCTGGTCCGTCAGATGGGCAATGCGAAGCGACGACAGCTGCTCCAGGTAAGCCGCCGGCCCCGCGAAGCGCCGGAGGCGAATCCCCAGGGTCGGGTCCGCTTCCCCGGCATCCGGCGCCCCACCCGAGGCGTCCGCGCCTCGCTTGAAGAGCCCCCGCCACCGCTCCCTTGCATCTCTGGCAGGTACTGCGTCGCTCACCGTCGCCGAGTGTACGGGTGAGGTTGAGTGGCCGCCACCTTTTCTTTCGTCGAAGACGCCTTGATGCCGGGGAGCGCAGCAATCGGCCTGTCTGCCTGCCGGCTGCCTGCCTACCGCCTGCCTGTCTGCCTACCCGCCCGCCCGCGGCAACCCTGGAAAACTCCGCGCTCGTGCGACTCGGGCCTCCCTCATCGAGCCTGAGCTCGGCGGATCAGGTCGCGATCGATGGACGCCAGGGTGGGACAGCCCGCGAGCGCCATGGCGATCGACAGCTCGTCGCGCAGGCCCGCCAGCACGCGCGCGACCCCCTCGCCGCCGAGCGCGGCGAGTCCCCACAGGACTGGCCGCCCGACCAGCACCGAGCGGGCGCCGAGCGCGAGCGCCTTCAGCACGTCCGTACCCCACCGGACACCGCCATCCATCAGCACCAGGCACCGCCCGGCGACCGCATCGGCGATGGCCGGGAGGACCTCGATCGTGGCGGGGGCGCCGTCGAGCTGCCGCGCGCCGTGGTTGGAGACGATGACGCCGGCCGCGCCGGCGCCGAGCGCGCGGACCGCGTCGTCGGGCCGGACAATGCCCTTGAGCAGGAAAGGGAGCCTCGTGATCGAGCCGAGCCACTCGACATCGCGCCACGTGAGCGAGGCGTCGTGTCGCGAGGCGACGTAGGCCGCGAGCAGAGAGCCCTGCTCCGCGGCCGGCGCGGCCGCCACGGCGTCGACGAGGTTCGCCATCACGAGCCCCTCGGGCAGCGCGAAGCGGTTGCGCACGTCCGCTATCCGGCGGCCGAGGAGCGGTGTGTCGACGGTGAGCATCAGCGCCCGGTAGCCGGCCGACTCCGCCCGCTCGACGAGCGCGCGCGTGAGGCCTCGGTCCTTGTGGACGTAGAGCTGGAACCACTTCGGCCCCGGAGACGCCTCCGCGACCCCCTCGAGGCTCGTCGTCGAGAGGGTGGAGAGCGTGAAGATGGTGCCGAGCTCGGAGGCCGCCCGCGACGAGGCGAGCTCGCCGTCGGGGTGCGCGAGGCGCTGATAAGCGGTCGGCGCCACGAGGATGGGGAACGGCACCGTCGTGCCGAGCAGGGTCGTGCTCAGGTCCCGCTCGGCCACGTCGACGAGGACGCGATAATGAATCTCGAAGCGGCGGAAGGCGGCGCGGTTCTCCCGGAGCGTCCTGCCCTCGTCGGCGCCAGCTCGGTAGTAGTCATAGGCCATCCTGGACAGGCGCGCGCGCGCTGCGCGCTCGAAGTCGTCGACGGTGAGCAGCGACTGGGTGGGGCGAGGGTCTTGCACGGCGATCTCCTGGAGAGCCCGGCGATGCGTCCAGTCAGTCGCAAGCGGAGAGCTGAGCGCTCGCGGGCTGGTCTCCAGCCTTGAGGTCGAGCATCGCTTCGACGGTGGAGCCGTTGATGTCGGTGGCGCGGACATGGTACGGCGCAGGCCCCATGTCCCCTTCGCCGACGAGGAAATAGTTGTACGACTGTCGCGTGGCCGTCTGCCACGTGCCGTTGATCTCCACCTCCACCTGCTCGATCGGGTGCGCGTGGCCCTCGACGACGATCTCGTTCCAGTACTTGTTTGTCGCGTCCTTGAGCCGGAAGGTGACGGGACCCGTCGCCGGGCACGGGATGTACCGCCAGGAGATCTTCCCGGCGGCGCCGCCGTTGGTGGTCCCCAGATACCCCTCGCGCTCCTCGCCGATCTGGAGAAAGGCGTTCTTGCTGAGATCGATGTGACCCTTCACGCACTTCGGGTTCGTGGCGATCGGGCACTGGTCCACGACCATGGCCTGCACCTTGCGCCCGTTGTCCCGGGAGACCTCCACGCACGCGCCGCACATCCCCGCGCTGTCGTAGTCCGTGGTGTTGATGGCGGCGAAGTACTGGCCTCCACCGAAGGGGACGTGCGCGACGACGTCCGGGTTCCGCCCCGTGATCTGGTAGCTGCAGTTCACCTCGGTCGAGCCCATGTCGAGCGTGTAGAAGGTGATGGAGCCGTTCGCGGTCTCCGCGGGATAGTTGCAGCTCACCGACGGGCCGCCCGCACCCGTCGTGGCGGTGGCGGTCGTGGTCGCGGTGGTCGTGGCGCCGGGATCACCGCTGCTCGTCGAGGCGCTGCCGGTCGTCGCGGAGCTGCTCGGGCCAGCGCCCGCGCCCGTCGTGGCGCCGCTCGCGCCCCCTGCGCCGGCCGCGCCCGCGCCGCCCTCCCCGCCGGCCGCGGTCGAGGCGCTCTCCGTACCGCCGGCGTCGCCACCGCCGTCGCCGCCGCAGCCCGCAGCGCCGAGCGCGATCAGCGACAGGAGCGGCCATAAAATGCCCGTGGGCACGCAATCCAGCTTCATCTCGGCTCCTTAAGATTTATGATAGGGATGGATCCGCGAGTCGACGCGACTGGCTTACGCCAGGAGGCCCAGCCGCGCAACAGCCTCGGCGCGCCGCCGCCCGAGGGGAAAAGGGCCCTGGCGCACGTCACGCGACCTGCGGGGCAGTGGCCTGGCGGACTGCCATGCTCAAACGCGGCAGCGGGCCTCACGGCCCCAGGGCGCGCTGCTCGATGAAGGTGCCGGCGCCCGTCGTGTACGCGATCCACAGCGAGCCGTCGCGATCCGCCTCGATCGCGACGTGGTTGAACGATGTGCCCTCCACGGCGAGGCAGCGCGGCTGAAACCGCCCTTCGCCGTCGAGCTGGCCGAGCTCGAGCGCGTGCCGCGACCCGGGCTCGCGCGCGATCGGCCGGACCCGGGCCACGTGGATCGGGGAGACGCCCCGCGTGGCCGCGATGGGCGCGGGGCTCAGCCCGTTGGGGTAGAGCGACCAGGCCGCCGGCATGTCGTCGCGCGGCGCCTCGTCGATGCGGATCGCCGCCATGCCGAACGCCGACAGGTCCCTGGCCGCCGGGAGGAGCACGTACGCCGGGCCCCCGGCGCCGACCGCGAGCGCGCCGCCCATCCGCGACTCGCCCGCGTCGCCGACGAACAGCACCGCGTCCGGCCCGAGCTCGATCTTGCCCTCCGGCGTGAGGCCGAGCGTGCGGGCGTGCACCGGCGTCAGCGCCGAGCGCGCGTCGATGTACATCGCGAGCGCCCCGCCCTTCCACGGCGACAGCGCGACGAAGGTCGCGCCGCTGCCCTCCTCGGAGAGCGGCACGGCGGGCCTGTCGTCCAGCACCGCGAAGGCCTGGGTCACGACCCCCTCGCTTGTCTTCCGATCCGAGAGAAAGGCGAGGAGCGTGTGCCCTCCGGGCAGCGAGACGGCGGAGATCCCCGTGCCGCGACGCCCGGCGCCGATGGGCGGCCCCTCCGCTCCCCAGAGCGGGGTCCTGCGGATCGTGCCGCCGTGATCCATGCAGAACACGAACCGAGAGGCCACCGCGCACGCCGGCCAGGAGGCGCGCGCCGGCTCTCCGCCGGCGGCCCCGGCGTCGGGCGCGGCCTGCCGGGGCGGCGAGGCCGGCGCAGCGAGCGCGCCGAGCGCCTGCGCGGCGTCCCGGGGCGGCGAGGCCCCCGCGGCGAGCCCGAACGACGGCGCGGCGAGCCCGCCGAGCGCCGGCGCGACGTGCTGCGCCACGCCGTCGCGGTTGAAGATCACCCGGAAGTCGGCGCGCTCCGCCTCGTCCGGGGTCCACAGCAGCGCCGGCCCGCGGAGCGAGAGCGCGAGCGGCCCTCGGCGCAGCTTGCACCCCGCGCCAGGAGCCGCCGCTGCCGCGTCCGGTGCCGCCGCATCCGCCGCTGCCGCGTCCACCGTCGCCGCGTCCGCCGCTGCTGCGTCCGGCGCCGCCGCGTCCGCCCCCCCCGCGTCCAGCGACGGCGCGCTCGCCGCGCTCGCGGTGGACGCAACGGAGGGCGACGGCCCGGCAGCGCCCGCGTCCGGCGCCGGCCCGGCGCCCGGGGCACCCGAGCCGCCCCGGCAGGCGGCGAGCATCGCCAGCACGACCGCGCACGCGCGCAGGGGCGGAGAGCTCATCACCGCAGCCCGACGCCGAGCCGTGCCAGGATGTTCCCCGGACAGGTGGCGGCCCGCGACCATGATGTGGAGACGCGCGATCCTGACAGCCGCGCCGAGCATGTGTCGGGCCTACTGCTCGAGCACCGTGATCGACCGGTCCCAGTACGACGCGACCGCCGCCCGCGCGCCGTCCTTCGAGACCGCCACCGCGCACGCGCCCTTGCCGGTGGGCAGCGACGCGACAACCTGCGGAGGATCGCCCGCGATGACCGCCACGCCGCTGCCTTCCGGCGGCCACTGGGTCCCGCCGAGCGCCACGAAGAGCGTCTTCCGATCGGGCGACGTCACGCCCGTCCGCGGAACCCCGCCGAGCGGGAGCGTGCTCTTCACCGTCATCGTCGAGAGCTCGATGACGCTCGCGGTCCGCGCCTCGGCGTTGAGCGTGATGCCGTACCGGTCGTCGTGGAGCAGGAAGCCCGCTGTCGGCCCGACGCCGACGGGCGCCTTCCGCGTCTCGGTCACCCCGGCGACGCTCAGCAGGATCGCCGTGTTGGACAGCCGATCCGGGAAGAACACGGCGCCTCCATCCCGGGTGATGTCGCCCTCGCGCGGCTCGCGCCCGACCGCGATGCTCCGCCGCGTCGCGCCGAACGGCGACTCGCTCGGGTCGAACAGGTCGATCCAGGCGCCGGCCGGCCGGCCGGCGTGCGTCAGCGCGCCGAGCGCCGCGATGTAGGGGCGCCCCTCGGCCTGCACGAGGAACAGCTGCCCCGTCGCGTGCGGGAGCGTGATGTTCGCGAGCCGCACCCCCGTCGGCAGCTCGAACTTCATCACGCGCTTCGTGTCCGTCGTCGCCGCGATCACCGTCCTGCCGTCCGGCAACGCCACGATGTCGCCCGGCGTCCGGCCGACGTCGAGCAGCACCGGATCGCGGTCCCACGCGGTCGTGTCCATCACCGGGATCCGCGCGGCGTCCTCGTGCCGCAGCACCGCGACGTAGCGGTCGAACAGGAGCCGGATGTGGTCGCCCTGCGCCGGCATCGACGCCTTGTGGGCGATCTCGCCGCTCTGGAGCGTGTACTCGCGCAGCGAGGCGTCGTCGGCGCTGACGTAGATCGACGTGCCGCTCGGGCTGAAGACGACGTCGAGCGGGTGCACGTCCCCGATCCGGATCTCGCGGGCGCGCCAGCGGCCCTTCGGATCGAGGGGCGGCGGCGGCGCTGGCTCCGGGCTGTCCGGGCCGAACGCCGCGGGGTTCGGCGCCTGGTCGGACGCGTCGACCGCGCCGGCGCCCTCCGGCGTGAGCGCGGTCAGCGGCGGGGCCTCGCCGACGGGCGACTTCAGGCTGGTCAGGGTGGCGATGATCACGGCCGCGACGCCGCACGCCACCGACACGACGGCCCGCGCCAGGCGCGGCTCGCGGCCGGAGAGCGACGCGGACGACCCGCGGGGACGCTCGCCGAGCCACGCCTTGCAGGCGCGGCACTTGCGCGCGCCCTCGACGATGCGGGCGCCGCAGCTCGGGCACGGGACGCGACGCTCGCTCATTGCAGCACCCACGCGACCTTGGCGCGATCGCCGAGCGCGAGCGCCGAGCCGCCGTCCGGGGCGAGCCGGATGCGCGTCGGCTCGCCGCCGAGCGGGTGGACCTTCGCCGCGTAGCTCTTCAGATCGACGAGCGCCACCGAGCCCCCGCCGTCGCCGCTCAGCGCCACGACCGCCTGCGTCCCGTCCGGCGCGATCGCCATGTCGAGCGCGCGGCCGGGGAAGGTGACGGCGCGGATCAGCTCGCGCTTCGACAGGTCGAAGATCTGGAGCGCGCGCCCCTCGTTGCACCGCACCACGGCGCGCCGGTCGATCCGGACGAGCTCGATCTGCTCCGGCTCGCGGCACGTCGTGATGCGCGCCTCCTGCCGCACCGCGCCCGACGGGAGCCAGGTGAGCGGCACAAGGGTGTTCTCGGCGCGGAGGGCGACGAAGGCCGCCGAGCCGTCCGGGGCCATGAGCGCGCCGACCGGGTTGCCCACCATCGAGGTGCGCACGCGATCCTGCTCCGAGCCGAGCCGGCTCGGGTCGAACGGATAGGCGACGCCGCCCGACGGCTCGCGCTGGCCGTGCAGCGGGAGCTGGCCCGTCGTCGTGATCGCCCGGGTGCCGCTGTCGTCGACGGCCACGGGGCCCACGGCGTCGTCGCCGAACTGGATGCGCTCGATCTCCGCGTGGTACTCGGTCGCGAGGATCGCCACCGCGTGCGCCTCCGGCAGCGAGGCGAGGGCGCGCCGGCCCGAGGCGCCGACCTGGATGTCGCCCACGGCCTCGCCGAGCTCGATCGTCTTGAGCAGCCGCGTCGTGGCGGCGTCGATCACGTAGATGCGCGAGGGCGACGTCGCGTAGACGACCTCGCCCACGCGGTGGAGGCGCCGCACGTTGGGCGCCTCGGTGACGAGGCTGAGCGCCTCGCCGGTCCGCGCGCTGCGCACCTCCAGGCCGGAGGACAGCGCGACAGCGAAGCGGTCACGGTCGAGCAGGAGCGCGTCGAACGCGTCCTTGGGCAGCGAGAAGGGCCCGGCGATCGAGGGCGCGTCGACGAGATGGCCGACGTCGTTCGGGCGCTGCCAGACGCAGCGGCCGAGCTGGCACGACTCGCCGCTCCAGCACGGCGCCCCGCACACGGGGGTCGGAGGAGGGACCGCCGTCGCGGCCCGGGACGGCGCGAACCGGTGGGGCGCCAGGTAGCGCAGCGCCCCGCCGGTGCTGATGAGCCCGAGGATGGCGCCGATCGTGACGAGCGGGCGCCAGTGCAGGGAGAGCCAGCTCGCGTCCGGGGCGGCGTCGGGGATGGAGGGGGCCCGCACCGAGGGCTTCGGCCCGTCGGTCGGCTCCCCGCACTCGGGGCAGAGGACGACCCCGGCGGCGATGCGCTCGAGGCAGACTGGACAGCTCGCCGCGCCGGCGGCGGTCGACCGTCGCGACGGCGGCTCGATCCACTGGGCGGGCAGCGGGCTCGCCTCGGCGGCGTGGAAGGCCTCCTGCGCGTCAGCGGCGCTGGAGCCAGGCTCGATATCGCTCCGCGTCTCGTGATCCACTGCGCACCTGCGTCTCTTCCGTGACGAGCGGTCCCCCCGCGTACTCCGAGTGTGCCCGGATGTCGAGTCCCTCGTGGCGGCGCAGCCGGCGCGGCGACGCGGGCCCGCCGCCGCGAACGGAGGACGATCGTGGAGAAATCGCGCTGTTGCCGGGAAGGCCCGCGGCGCGCCGAGGGTTGCAGGGGGGCTCAGGCGAGCGTGGCTGTGGCCGCCAGCTCAGGAGTCGGCCGGCGGCCGCTGGATCGCCGAGACATCGGTGTAGTCGGATTGCCCGACGGGCTCGCGACCGTCCTTTGGCGCGGACGGCGAGATGCCGGCGGGCCGGTCCGCATACGCCTCGTCGCCGGGCTCGGCGTCGTCGTCGGGCGGCGCGCTCGGCGGATCGAGCCCCGGGCCGTGCCCGACGTCCTCCGGCGGCACGTCCTGCGCGGCGCGCTCGCCCGCCCCGGTCTGCGCGGCCGTCCGCTTCGCGGCGTCTCGCTGTTGATCGCTCATCGTAGCTTCCTCCTTCCGCGTTCCGCGTCTCGCGTTCGACAAGCAATCTAGCACCCACGCCCGCGGGCGCTCCCTGCGGGCGAAGCGCGCTCGCGGCGCCGGACACAGCCGTTCATGCGCGCTCGAGCCCGGTTCTTCGATCACGGCTGTGCAGCGTGCGCTGTCCACCGGCGTCGTCCGTGCCCCGCGCCGGCAGCCTGCGCCGGGCGAGCCCTGGCAGCCGCGACGGCCCTCCGGGCGCCGCCGAGCCGGTTCAAGAGCCGGTTCGACACCGGTCCTCGTCGCCATGAGCCATGAGAAGGAACAACTGTATGGGGCCAAACAATTTTGACCCTCGGTCGCGCTGCCCTCTGGCGAGGATCGCTCAGCGAGCGGCAATGGCAGAAAATGCCAGCCTCAACACATGGAAATGCGCCTCTACTGCGTAAGATTCCACCGGATGACGCATTACGTCAGCACACAATCAGCGTGCCCTCGTGCTATTTTGCAGCCTGGGGCATCGGGACGGCATCTTAAGGCGAGGTTGGCGATGAAGAAGACACTTGGTTGCTTGGCGGCATTTGCGTTTGTGGGCTTGCTGGGTGCGTGCGGAGCGACGAACGACGGCGAGCCGAGCGGCGGCAACACGTCGTCGGGCGGCCCGGGCGGCTCCGGCGGCCCGGGGGGATCTGGCGATCCCGGGGGGACCACTGGATTCGATGAGAGCTTCGGCTCGGTCAATCCCACCACCGGCGCCGGCACCGGCGGGGGCCCTGGCGAGGGGGATCAGACACAGGGCGAGTCGTGCGACGGCAGGTTCACCGGCCGCGTGCGCGACTTCAAGGTCGATCACCCGGACATGGAGCCGCAAGACTCCGGCAAGTGCGTCGGCTGCGACGACCACGAGATCGTCACCGACGCCCTTGGAGAGGACCAGAAGCCCGTCTACGCCGGCGGGACCGAGGGCACCAGGAGCACGACCGGCAAGGCGGCCTTCGACATGTGGTTCCGCGACATGGAGGGGGAGAACATGCCGACGAACATCACGCTCCAGTTCGAGGACCCCGACAACGACGGCGTGTGGTCGTACAACAACCGGGCGTTCTTCCCGATCGACGATGCGCTGTTCGGCAACGAGGGTCTGGAGCACAACTACCACTTCACCTTCGAGATGCACATGGGCTTCGAGTACAAGGGCGGCGAGCGGTTCACGTTCGCCGGCGACGACGACGTCTTCACGTACATCAACGGGCAGAAGGT
>JAICEP010000079.1 GCA_025924095.1 Sorangium sp. | reverse complement strand
CGCTTGCGAGGCCAGACGAATCATCACTTCCTTGGCTCGATGACATGTGGATCGCCCACTCGAGTTGAAGGCATAAGCCATGCCCCATCCTGCGCTCGTGCTCGTCCCTCCGAGCCTGATCCTCGCAGCGGCCTTCAAGCACTGGCCTCGGCCGTACGCTCTCGACGCGCGCGGCGGACCCATGGCCGGAGGAGCGCTCGCGGCGCTCCCATCCCCTCGCCACCGCACCCGGCGCCGCGCCCGAGCGGCAGTGAGAGGGAAAACCACACTTCAAGGAATGCTGGGCCGCGGTAACCCCATTGCCGGGCCGCATTGCCGGGGAGCATCATTTCCCCACCAGACGCAGGCCAGCGGGCAGCTCCGTCAGCTATGCTGCCCGGGCCACGGCATCACGAAGCCAGCTTCGCGGCCGCGTCTGCTTTGACTATCTCACGCACCATTGACGGCTCCGGCGCGCCACACCGCGCCGGACCGCGCTCATGGAGGATCCAGCTGATGAAATTACCCACGATGACCATTGTGTTGCTGACAGTGGGTGCGATCGGTGTCGCATGTGGGGGCAATGGCGCCGGGGACGGGAGCTCGCAGGCCGGCTCCGGGAACGGGAGCGCGAGCTCGAGCTCGGGCACGAACGGCGGCACGGGCGAAGGGGGCGCGGGCGAAGGAGGCGCTGGCTTCGGGGGCTTACCGGGCTTCGGCGGCGATCTCAGCCCGGGCGGCACGAGCAACGGCGGCTCCTCGGGCGAAGGCGGGGCGTGCGCCACCGAGACGGCCAGGGCCGATATCGAGCCCGTCTACCTGGCCTTCGCGTTCGACGTGTCCGGCAGCATGGGCATGGGCGACGCCCTCTGGCACGACAAGTCGCTCAAGTGGGATCCCGTCGTCGCGGCGACGAAGCAGTTCTTCAACGATCCCCTGTCGCAAGGGCTCAACGCGTCGCTCAGGTTCTTTCCGAGCGAGGGCGACACCGACACCAAGTGCACGGCCGACACCTACTTGACACCGGAGGTCACGATGACGCCGCTGCCCTCGCGCGCCTTCGCCGACGCGATCGACGCCGTCACGCCGGAGACCACCAACGACTGGCGCGGCGGCACGCCCACGCTGTTCGTATGCAAGGGACGATCTCGTACGTCGCCACGCAGCGGATGGACACGCCCGGGAGATATGCCATCGTCCTCGTCACGGACGGGTATCCGCAGGGCTGCGGCTCGCGCTACAACAAGGTCGAGCTCGTCGCGGCCGAGGCCGCGAGCGCGCTCGATGACGGCATCCCGACGTACGTCATCGGGGTCGCCAACCCGCCCATCAAGGATGCGCCGGAGACCGTGGTAGGCATGAACGAGGTCGCCGTGGCGGGCGGGACGGACCACGCCTACCTGATCGACACCGGCAACCCCGCGGCGACCACGGCGGCCTTCAAGGCCGCCGTCGACGCGATCCGCGGCGCGTCCGTCTCCTGCACGGTCGCGATCCCGCCCGCGCCCGACGGGAGGAGCTTCGACGCGCAGAAGGTCCGCGTGACGACCACGAGCGGCGACGGCGACCCGACCGCGCTCACCTACGACCAGGAGTGCGCGACCGAGAGCGCCTGGCGGTACGACAGCGCCGAGAGCCCGGCGCAAATCGTGCTCTGCGACAGCACGTGCGCCACGATCCAGGCCGACCCGAAGGCGGCCCTGGGGGTCGATTTCACCTGCGAGGACGTGATCACGATTCCACGGTAATTTCAGGGCAAACGCCGGGCGCCGCCCCGCGCACCGCCGCCGGGGCGGCCCGGCCGACGCCAACGCAGGTTCTTGACACTCTGCGACATTCCCGCCCACGATGACCGCGTGATCCCTCGCCCGCCGAAGTCGCCCGCGGCATCCGCGGTTCCCCGCCCCTCCTCCGTCCTGGCCGTCGCGCTGTCGCTGCTCGCCGGCGCGTGCCAGAGCTCGTCGACGAGCTCGAGCCCGCCCGCGGAGAAGACCGCCGCCCCCGGCGCCGCGGCCTCGGCGAGCGCGCCGACCGCCCCGCCGGCCGCGGCGTACAAGGTCGGCATGGTGCTGGTCGGCCCCTACAACGACAAGGGGTGGAATCAGGCCCATTACGACGGCATCCGGTCGGTCCTCGCCGGCATGCCGCAGGTCAGCTTCGAGTATGTCGACAAGGTGAACCCGGCCGATCGCCCGAACGTGAAGGGCTCCCAGGTCGCGGACGACCTCATCTCGCGCGGCGCGAAGCTCGTCGTCTACAACTCCGACGATTACAAGGACGACGCCCTCGAGACAGCGCGCAAGCACCCGCAGGTCACCGTCCTCCACGTCTCCGGCGACTACGCCTGGAAAGAGGGCAAGAACCACAAGCCCCAGCCGAACCTGGGCAACCTCATGGGCCGTATCGAGACCGCCCAGCACATCGCCGGGTGCGCCGCGGCGCTCGGCACCGAGACGGGCAAGATCGGGTATCTCGGCCCGCTCGTGAACGACGAGACCCGGAGGCTCGTCACCGCCGCGTACCTCGGCGCGCGGTACTGCTGGGAGACGTACGAGAAGAAGAAGCCGGAGCAGCTCACCTTCAAGGTCACGTGGATCGGCTTCTGGTTCAACATCCCGGGCGTCACCCTCGACCCCACCAAGGTGGCCGACGACTTCTACAGCAGCGGGTTCGACGTGCTGATGACCGGGCTCGACACGCCCGAGGCCGCGCTGCAGGCCAAGAAGGCGAGCGGCGCCGGCAAGCGGGTCAAGTACGTCCATTACGACCACAAGGCCGGCTGCGACCTGGCGCCCGAGATCTGCCTCGGCGTCGCCTACTACAACTGGGCGCCGCTCTACCGCAGCGCCATCGAGAAGGCGCGCGCGGGCAAGTACACGAGCGAGTTCGTCTGGGAAGGGCCGGATTTCCGCGATCTGAACGGCGAGGCGTCGGTCGTCGGCTTCCTGCCCGGCGCCGCGCTGGGCGAGCGGAAGGCGCAGCTCGGCGCGTTCGTCCTGTCGCTCGCCAACGGGCTCGACCTCTTCAAGGGGCCGCTCAAGTTCCAGGACGGCACCGACTTCCTCAAGGACGGCGAGACCGCGACGCCCCAGCAGATCTGGTATCTGCCGCAGCTGGTCCGGGGGATCACCGGTCCGAGCAAGTAGCCGCCACCGCGCGGTGCTTCCATGCGGATCGAGATCGAGCGCGTCGCGAAGCGGTTCGGCCCCGTCAACGCCAACGACGACGTGTCGCTGACGATCCAGGCGGGCGCCGTCCACGGGCTGCTCGGCGAGAACGGCGCCGGCAAGAGCACGCTGCTGCGCATCCTCGGCGGGCTCCTCCGCCCGGACGCCGGTCGCCTTCGCTTCGACGGCCGCCCGGTGGCGCTCGACAGCCCGGCCGACGCCCTCGCCGCCGGCGTCGGCGTGCTCCACCAGGAGCCGCTCGACTTCCCGCCCCTCACTGTCCTGGAGAGCTTCCTCGTCGCCCGGCCTCGCGCCGCGCGCGCGGGCGGCGGCGCGCGCGCGCTCCTCCCGGGCCGCGGCCGCGCCGCCGGCGTCTTCCTCCCCCGCCGCGCGGCGCGCGAGGAGCTGCTCGCGCTCGCGGCGCGGTTCGGCTTCTCCGTCGACCCGGACGAGCAGGTCGCCCGGCTCACCCTGGGAGAGCGCCAGCAGCTCGAGCTCCTGCGGCTCCTCTCGCTGGGCGCCCGCGCGCTCCTCCTGGACGAGCCCACGACGGGGATCTCCGGGGCGCAGCAGGAGGCCCTGTTCTCCGCGCTGCGGCGGCTCAAGCAGGACGGCAAGGCGATCGTGCTCGTGTCGCACAAGCTCTCGGACGTCGAGGCGCTCTGCGACCGCGTGACGGTGCTGCGGCAGGGCAAGGTGGCGGGCGAGGCGGAGATGCCGGCCGGGGCCGCGCGCCTCGTCGCGCTCATGTTCGGCAAGGCGCTCGCCCTCCCGGAGCGGCTCCCGACGGCCGGCGATGGGGTCGCGCTCGCCCTCGAGGACGTCGGCTTCGGCGATCACCGGCTCGACCTGCGCCTCGCCCGCCTGGCCGTCCGCCGCGGGGAGGTGATCGGGCTCGCGGGCCTCGAGGGGAGCGGCCAGCGCCTCCTGCTGCGCGCCTGCGCCGGCCTGCTCCGGGTGCGGCGGGGCCGCGTCGCGATCGGCGGGGCCGACCTGACCGGCCGCCCCTACCCGGCCTTCCTGCGCGCCGGCGCGGGCTACCTGCCCGCGGATCGCCGGCGGGAGGGCCTCATCGCGGGCCTCTCCATCGAGGAGCACGTCGCGCTGCGCGCGCCCCGGCCGGGCGTGTTCCTCCGCCCGCGCGAGATCCGCCGCGCGGCCGAGCGGGCCATCGAGGCGCTCCGGATCCACGGGCGGCCCGAGACCCCCGTGGAGGCGCTCTCGGGCGGCAACCAGCAGCGCGCCCAGCTCGCGCTCCTCCCCGGCGACCTCGCGCTGCTTCTCCTGGAGCAGCCGACCCGGGGGCTCGACATCGCGTCGGCGCGCTGGGTCTGGGAGCAGCTCCTCGCGCGGTGCCGGGCCGGCACGGCGCTCCTGTTCGCGTCGTCCGAGCTCGACGAGCTCATGCGCTACAGCGACCGGATCCTCGTGTTCAGCGGCGGGCGCGTCTCGCCGCCCGTCAGCGTGGCCGATCTCACCCTGGACCGGCTCGGCCGGATGATCGGCGGCGAGCTCGACGAGCCCGCGCCGGCCCCGGCGGAGCCCGCGGCGCCCGCGAGGTCCGATCCATGAGCCCCGAGCCCGCCGACCGTCCCGGGTCCAGCGCGCCGCGCTCTCCAGGGGTGCGGCGCGCGTGGGCGGCGTGGCCCGGCGAGGTCGCCTCCCGCCTCGCGCCGCTCGCCCTGGCGCTCGCGTTCGTGGCGGGCCTGTGCGCGCTCCTGGGCGCCTCGCCGGCGGCGGTGGCCGCGGCCCTGTGGGACGGCGCCTTCGGCTCGGCGGATCAGGCGGCGCGGGTGCTCGCCACCCTGGCGCCGCTGCTCCTCTGCGGCAGCGGCCTGCTGTTCACATTTCGCGCTGGGCTGTACCACCTCGGGGTCGAGGGGCAGCTCGTCCTCGGCGCCCTCTGCGCCACGGGCGCGGCGCGCGCGCTGTGGCCGGGCCTCCCCGCGGGGCTCGTCGTCGCGCTCTGCGTCGCCGCGGGGGCGCTCGGCGGGGTGCTCTGGGGCGCGCTCACGGGCGCGCTGCACACGCGCGGCCGGGTGAGCGAGATCTTCGCGGGCCTCGGCATGAACTTCGTGGCGCAGGGGGTGGTCCTCTACCTCGTCTTCGGGCCGTGGAAGAGGCCTGGCGTCGCGTCCATGGCCGGCACCGAGCCGCTGGACAGCGCGCTCTGGCTCTCCACGCTGGGCGGCACCGAGCTGAGCCCGGCCGCGCTCCTGCTCGCGGCGCTCGCGCTCGTCGGGACGGCGGTGGTGCTCGGGCGGACCCACTTCGGGCTCCGGTTGCGGGCGGTGGGGCTGAGCCCGGAGGCCGCGCGGGTGCTCGGCGTCCCGGCGGCGCGGGAGATGCTCGCCGCGTTCGCGATCTCGGGCGCGCTCGCCGGCGTCGCCGGCGCGCTGCAGGTGCTCGGGACGTTCCACCGGCTCCTCCCGAACGTCTCGAGCCACCTCGGCTTCCTGGCGCTGCTCGTGGTGATGCTCGCCGGCCGGCGCGCGGCGCTGGTCGCGCCGATCGCCCTGTTCTTCAGCGCGCTCAACGTCGGCAGCCTGAAGCTCCCGATGACGCTCGGCCTGGAGTCCTCGCTCTCGGGCGTGCTCCAGGGCGTGCTCGTGCTGCTCGCGCTGCTATCGCCCTGGAAAGCGCGCGTGGGGCGCGGCGGCGGCCGGCCGGAGGAGGCCTGATGGACGACGGCGGCGAGCTCCTCTCGCTCCTCGCGACAGCGCTCGCGGCGTCGACCCCGCTCGTGTACGCGGCGGTCGGCGAGACGCTGACCGAGCGGGCCGGGGTCATCAACCTCTCGGCCGAGGGGTCGATGATGCTCTCGGCGATGGTGGGCTTCGCGGCCGCGCTGACGACCGGGAGCGTCCTCGCCGGCTTCGCGGCCGCGGCCGCGACCGGGGCGCTCGTCGCGCTGGTCGTGGCGATCGGCGGGATCCATCTCCGCCGCTCGCAGATCGCGATCGGCTTCGTGCTGGCGATGCTCTGCGCGGATCTCTCGTCGGTGCTCGGGGGCCCGTTCGTGCGCGTGCCCGGGCCGACGGTGCCGGCGATGTCGATCCCGGTGCTGCGGGACGTGCCGATCCTCGGGCCGCTGTTCTTCCGGAGCGACCCTCTCGTGTACGCGAGCTACCTGCTCGTCGCCTGCGCCTGGGTGTTCCTGTACCGCACGCGCGCGGGGCTCCTGGTCCGGGCCGTGGGCGAGCAGCCCGCGGCGGCGCACGCGCGCGGGGCGCACGTGACGCGGGTGCGCACGGCGGCGACGCTCGTCGGCGGGGCGCTGGTGGGCATCGGCGGCGCGGCGTACTCGCTCGACTTCAAGGCGGGCTGGAGCCACCGCCACACGGCGGGTTACGGCTGGATCGCGCTGGCGATCGTGATCTTCGGCGGCTTCGATCCGGTGCGTGCGGCGCTCGGCGCGTGCCTCTTCGGCGTGCTCTCGTCGATGGCGAGCCTCGGCCAGAGCGCGCTGCCGTCGGTGCCGGCGCAGGTCTTCAGCGTGGCGCCGTTCGCGCTGATGATCGTGGTCCTGGCGCTCACCTCGAGCGGGCTCCTGGAGCGCCTCGGCGCGCTGCTGCCCGACGCGGCGCGCCGCCCGCTCCTGCGCGCGTTCGACGCAACGCCCCCCGCGGCGCTCGGGAAGCCCTACCCGGCGGCGGCGGACGGCGCGGAGGCGAGGCCGCGCGGCGCGGATCAAGGAACGAAGTAGCAGATCTCGAGCCAGGGTCGGTCGCTCTGGAGGGGGTGGTCGCTCGACCTGTACGACGTGCGCCCGTGCGGATCCTCCTCGACGAGGAAGCCGTGGTTCGGGGCGGAGCCTTCGACCCACGTCTGGACGAGGCCGGTCAGATCGGCGGTCATTTCATAGGGACCGACCCAGGTCAGGTCGGCCTCGACGGCCTCGTCGTAGCTTGCGGCGAAGCGGTTCCAGGTGACGGCGTCCTCGCTCCAGGGCGCGGTGATCCGGTGGATACGGACGCGCTGATCGCCGTCGCCGTAGGCGACAACGCCGAAGTCGGCCGAGGTGACGGTGGCGCCGGCGGGGATGCTGTCGAGCCCGAACCTGTAGAGCGCCTGCTTGCGGAGGCCGTGTGCGGAGCCCGAGTCGTTGTAGGGGACGCGGCCGTCGCCGTAGTCGGGGAACGCTTCCCAGATACCGGCGTCCGCGACCTCGCCGGCGGTGCCTCGCTGCACGGTGACGCACGCGTTCACGCACGCGTCGCCGGTGCCGTCGCCATCGCTGTCGGTCTGGTCCGGGTTCGCGGCGGCCGGGCAGTTGTCGACAGCGTCGCAGACGGCATCGCCGTCGCTGTCGCCGCGCGGACACGGGTCGCAGGCGTCGCCGATGCCGTCGGCGTCGCTGTCGGCCTGGTCCGGGTTGTTCACGCTGGCGCAGTTGTCGCAGCCCGTGCCCAGGCCCGGCGCGACGCCGTCCCCGTCGTGGCTCCCGAGTGACGTCATCCCGCGGTTGTAGCCGTCGCAGACGTCGCGATCGCCGCACGGAAACGTACCGGAGACCGCGTCGTGCAGGCACATGAACGACGAGCCTTCGGTCCCATCGACGTGGATGCGCGCGAAGCCGACGAGCAGATTCTGGCCCCTGGCGATATCGACCCGGACATCGTTGCACGTCGCCGGATTGTAGAGGGCGAGCACCTCGGGCTCGGTGAACCTCCTCTGGAGCGTCGTTGTGTTGCACTCGCAGCCGTTGACGCTCGGGATCGTGTCGAGGTGGACCCCGTTCAGGTACAGCGAGAACTCGGCGTCGCCGCAATCGGCGTGGTTGATAATGAGCGTGATCGCGGTCGTCGCCCCGGACGCCGTCCCGGGGAACGCAGCAAGCACGAGGAGGGAGAGGCAAGCGTGAGCGGCGCTTGTACGGATGTATCGCATGATCAACTTTATATCCCTCCTTTGCACGGTATACAATGCTCCTGGCCGGGCCAGGCGTGCGCGTGTTCACGCGTCGGCGCGGGGGGTTGGGCCGGGGTCCGGGGGTGCCGCTCGCGTCGCGGGGCATGTTGCGTCGCGGCTTTGCGATGATGCCTCTTTACGGCCGGCTGATGCTCTTGAACTCGACGATCGTGTCCTTACGACAGCAGCGCCCACCGATGGCCACACGCTTCACGCCGCCGCCCTCCCCCTCCGCGCGGCCCGGCGCAGCGGCGCGACCGCGGCCAGGAGCAGCATGACGAGCGCCGCCTTCGGCGAGGAGCTCCGCGCGAACGCGCAGCCTGCCGCCTCGTGCTCGACCTGCAACACCTCGCTGCGCTCGCTCTCGTTGCCGGCCTCATCGATGGCCGACACCGCGATGTACACGTCGCGCCCCACGTGGTCCTCGTCCACGTAGAGGAACATCGAGTCGCCCTCCAGCCACGCGTCCGGCTGGGACTTGGTGAGCGCTTGCTCCGGGCTGAAGCCGATGTACACGGCGTAGACCAGCGACTCAGCAGGCGTGTGGTCGTCCTCGCCGCGCGTGCCCAGATCGAAGGTCAACGTGGTCATGTCCGGGCAACCGCCGGAGCCACACGCGGGCTCCTGGGCGTGGAACTCGACGTCACCGCTCGCCAGCACCGGAGCGCTCGGCGCGGAGTCGTCGATGACATCCGACGTCCGGACGAGGCGCTCGACGGTCGGCCTCAGGCGCAATCGGTACGTGGTCTCAGGGGCCAGCGTCTCGGCGGGGCGAATCACGCTGTAGCCCGGCGGGGCGACGGGAACGTCGGAGCCCGCCCCGGCGACGGCGGCGCCGGTCGCCTCTTCGACCAGCAGGTGCGAGAGCTCGGGGAGGTCGCCCCAGATCACGATCGCCACATTGCGTGGCACCGTGGTGGGCTCTCCCGGAGCGGCAGCCCGCAGGAAGCCCTCCGAGACGCTGGTATCCACGGGTTCGCAGGCGCTCGCGCGCCCGCCGGCAGTCAGCACACCGAGCGCGATGGCGAGGGTGAGGCACGTTCCCAGGTTCATGCGGGGTCAACAGAGCAAGCCGCACGCCATGCGAGCGCGTGACGTGAACCGGCGTGGCCGAGCGCCGCCGAGGTCTGATCGCCGCGTCGCGTCTTGCCCGTGAGGTAGGCGGCGAAGTCGGATCAGCGACCCTCATGGAATCCGGCGACACCGACCCGCGCCTGGGTGCCACCACACCGCGGTGCGGCGATGCACCGCATGGGAGCTCGGCGGGTCAAGGGCGCCGCCGCGCCAAGCAGCGGGGCGGCGCTCTCGCTCCCCGTGAACGATTGGCGAACGCGGATCGAGCAGAGCACCGCAGCGGGTGCTCTCGACGGCGCAGCGATCAGCGCGAGGGCCGCCCGATGCGGTGCCGGATCGCGTCCTGGATCTCGCCCGGAAGCGAGCGCAGGTACTCGTCCGGGAAGGCCCGCAGCGCTTCGTCGGAGAGCGCCAGCAGCTGATGCGCGGGCGTCAGCCCAGCCAGCCGCTCCTCCGGAGCCAGCCCAGCCAGCCGCTCCTCCGGCGTCAGCCCGGCCAGCCGCCGCTCGATCGGCAGCGAGTCGAGCAGCTTCTGCAGCATCTCATCGTAGCCTTCCAGCTCCTTCACATCTTGCATCGTACCCTCCTTCGCCGGTTTCACCCACTGCTGCAGCCACCGCCGCGCCTCCACGCTGAGCACCGGCCGATGGCTGAAAATCCTCAAGAAGTCGTCCTGCTCCGCCTCCGCCACCTCGTCCGTGACGACAAGATAGGTCGCGTACACGGCGCCGTCGATCCGGCCGTAACCTCCGCCCAGGCGCGCCAGCGACCAGTCCATTTCGGCGAGCTCCCGGACCAGCGTGCGCGTAACGCTCGCGACGACGAGGACCAGTCAGGTTCGCGAAGCCCAGTTGCCACAGATTCCGAGATGTCGTTGCCATGAAAGGACATCCAGAGGACGCCGGAGAGCGGCGCGCGAGATTGCGCGCAGGCTGCCGCTGCGGTGCAGCGGGTCGACGTCGTTGATGGGTTCCGGGCAGAGCGACCGCGCGGTCTCGGAAACGACGCGCGGCCAGGATCAGCTGATGCCCATGGGCGCGCCGCCCTCGGCGACGAACCGATCGGCGATGTCCACGAGGAGCGCGTCGGTGGCGGGCTTGCTCTTCACGGTGACCTGCGTCTCGTCGGCCAGGAGCACGAACGAGCCGACCACCTTGCCGTCGAGCCGCACCTCGTGGCTCCCTCCGGGCGGAGCGGGGGCGACCTCGTAGACCTTGCCGTCACGTGCCTTGATCTTCATGTCCTAGCGGTAGCACGCGACGGCCGCGCGCGGCGCACACCGCGCCGCGGCGTGCGAGCGCGACGGCGTCCCCGACGGCCGGCGGGGCGAGAGACCCTCCACCGCGGGCGGGTTGCGCGGTAGGATGCGGACGCGCCGCGCGCGAGGAGTATGCACCGTGCCGAGATTCGATCTGGTCCTGATCCCGTCGCTCGCCTCGGCGAGGCGGGGCTCTGCGCGGAAGCGTCCCGGGGGAGCGTCATGACCGCGGCCTCCTCGCAGCGCACCGAACCACGGACCTACGCAGCGGGCCCCGCGCTCGACGTCGATTGCTGATGCCGACGCCAGAGTCTGGTCAGCCCCCGGAGGCCGGCGGCGGGTGGATCGTCCTCGGCGTGCTGAACGAGATCCTCCTCAAGCTCGCGAGCCAGCCGGATCTGAGAGCGCTCTGGGAGGAGGTCTGCTCGAGCGCGCGCTGGATCGTCCCGTCCCAGCGGCTCTGCGTCGTGCTCGGCAACGACGGCGGCGGCGCGCGGATCGCGGCGCGGTACGAGCGCGGCAACTTCGAGTACGGCGCGCCCGAGGGCGGCGGCGTCGTCGTGGACGCATGGATGGTCGCGGCGCTGGAGGCGCAGCGCGCCGCGTGGTTCAAGGGGCCGTGGGCCGAGGCGCGGGAGGCGGACAGCGCGCGCGCGTGGCTCCTCGCCGACGACCCCGACGTCGTCTTCCACGTGCCGATCCAGGTCTACAAGAAGACGATCGGCACGATGCTCTTCGCCCTGGAAGACCAGCGCCAGATCGACCGCAAGGCGCTGGCGAGCGCGACCACGTACGCGCTCTACGTCGGGGCGACCTACACGATGCTCAAGAACTCGCTCGATCTCGCCGCCGCGAGCGCGCAGCTGCGCGCGCAGAACGACGAGCTCGAGCGCGTCCAGCTCGAGCTCAGGCTGCAGCTCGACCGGGCCCGCGCGCAGCACGAGGCGATGCTCGAGATGTCGACGCCGCTCATCCAGGTGTGGGACAGCGTGCTCACGCTGCCCGTGATCGGCACGATCGACGGCGTGAGGGCGGCGCGCATGATGGAAGAGGTCCTCGGCGCGGTCGTCCAGCGCGCCGCCCGCTTCATGATCGTCGATCTCACCGGCGCGCACGCGACCGACGCCTCGACGATCGAGCACCTCCTCCGGCTCTTCGCGGCGACGAGGCTGCTCGGCAGCCAGTGCATCGTCTCCGGCGTCCCGGCGGGGATGGTCGAGCACATCGTGGAGGCCGGCGGCAGCCTGGACGGGATCCCGGTGTTCAGCACGCTGAAGAGCGCGCTCGAGCACGTGATGGGCGCCCTCCGGCCGAAGCCGCGGTAGCCGCCTCCGGCCGCCTGCGGAAAGAGCGCCCGGATCGGAGCGGCGCCTGCCGCGCGCAGCGCGCAGCTCCCCGTGATACGCCCGCCGTCGCACACAGGAGCGTGACAGATGAAGCTCGCAATGATCGGACTCGGGAGGATGGGCGCCAACATGGCGCGCCGGCTCATGCGCGGCGGCCACGAGGTCGTGGCGTTCGATCTGAACCAGGACAGCGTGAAGCAGCTCGGCGAGGAGGGCGCAAGGACGGCCACCTCGCTCGACGAGGTGGTGGCGCAGCTCGCATCGCCGCGCGTGGTCTGGGTCATGCTCCCCGCGGGCGCCCCGACCGAGCACGTCATCCAGGAGCTCGGCGAGAAGCTCGGCGCGGGCGACGTGATCATCGACGGGGGCAACACCTACTTCAAGGACGACGTCCGCCGCGCCGGGGCGCTCGCCCCGAAGGGCATCCGCTACGTCGACGTGGGGACGAGCGGCGGCGTGTGGGGGATCGAGCGCGGCTACTGCCTCATGGTCGGCGGCGCCCCCGAGACGTTCGCCCTCGTCGAGCCGATCCTGCGGACGCTCGCGCCCGGGCCGGGAGACATCCCGCGCACGCCGGGCCGGCGCGCGGCAGAGAGCACGTCGGAGGAGGGCTTCCTCCACTGCGGCCCGGTCGGCGCCGGCCACTTCGTGAAGATGGTCCACAACGGCATCGAGTACGGCCTCATGCAGGCGTACGCGGAGGGGTTCGACATCCTGAAGAACGCGGCCACCGAGCGCCTGCCCGAGGAGCACCGGTACGATCTCGACCTCGGCGAGATCGCCGAGGTCTGGCGGCGGGGCAGCGTGGTGGGCTCGTGGCTGCTCGATCTCACGGCGATCGCCCTCACCGAGAGCCCCGACCTCGGCGGGTACAGCGGCTTCGTGCAGGACTCCGGCGAGGGGCGCTGGACCGTGATGGCGGCGATCGAGGAGGCGGTGCCGGCCGAGGTGCTCTCCTCGGCGCTCTACGCGCGCTTCCGCTCCCGCCACGATCACACCTTCGCCGAGAAGGTCCTGTCGGCGATGCGCCACAAGTTCGGCGGGCACCTGGAGCGCCCGACCGGCGGCTGAGCGGCGCCCCACCGGCCGACCTGGACACAGTCCGGAGCCGCGCCCCCGGCGCGCCGGGGGCGTCGCTCCCGCCGGGGAACCTCTCATCCTCTTCAAGAAGTTTACAAATCGTCGGTAAATTATTGAGAGTATTGTCGTTTTAGCTGATATCCCCGGTCCGGAAGCTCTCCGGTGGGTCGCACTCCTCGGGCTGAGCTCGCTGCCCCGCGGCGAGGAGCGCCTCGGCCAGGAGCATCGCGTCGACCGGCCAGAGCTCGGGCGGGCGCCGGTGCTTCGCCCCTGCCTCGGGGAGCGGCCGGCAGGAGAGCACGAGGCGGCGAAAGCGATCCGGGACCGCGTCCCGGCCGTGCGCCGCCCCGAGCAGCGCGCCGGCGATCGCGGCGTTCGTGTCCGTGTCGCCGCCGGCCATCACCGTCTCGACGAGCCCCTGCTCGAGCGAGGGCGCGTGGAGGAGCTGGTAGAAGGCGTTCTGCAGGGCGATGAGGACCCAGCCGGCCTGGTGCGAGAAGCTCCGGGGCGGCGCACGGCGCGCAGCTTCCAGCGCGGCGAGGACCGCGCGCTCGCCGCTCCGCTCCGCCTCGGCGCGGCCGGTCGCGAAGGCGCCCTCGACGCCGGCGCCCCCCACGGCGGCGGCGATGGCGGCGACGAACGCGGCGGAGGCGGCGCAGCAGACCGGGTGGGGGTGCGTGAGCGCGCTGTCGTCGCGCGCCCAGGCCGCGGCCTCCTGCGGGCGGCCCGCGCCGAGGATGCCGAGCGGCGCGGCGCGCATCACCGAGCCGTTCGCCTCGCTGGTCAGGCTCGCGGCCGCCCTCGCGCGGTCGCGGCGCGCGGCGGGCGAGGGCGCGGCCGCGGCGGCGGAGAGGGCGGACGCGGTGGTGTTGCCGATGTCGAACGGGCGGGAGCCGTACCAGTGCACGTAGGCGTCGAGCGCGGCCTCGGCGACGAAGCCGCGCTTGCGGACGATCGACCGCGCCAGCATGAGCGCCATCTCGGAGTCGTCGGTCGGCTGCCCGGCGAGGGTGTTCCACGTCCCGCCGTCGGCGAGGTCCCGGACCCCGCCCGGGTACATCAGCTCGATCTGCTCCGCGGTCCGGAACTCGACGAGCGCGCCGAGCGCGTCGCCCGCGAGCTGGCCGAGCAGGCAGCCCTGGGCCCGGGAGAGCGCGCCGGCGCCCTCGATGAGCAGGCTGCGGGACGGGCGCAGGAGCCCGTACGTCCCCTGCGGCGCCGGGATGCGGCCGTGGATGACGGCGCTCCACGGGCGCCGCGCGAGCTCCCGGACGACCGCGGGGGCGCCGCCGAACAGGCGGCAGATGTCGCCCTCGCCCTGCGCGGTGTACGCGATGGGCGCGCCGTCGTCGTCGACGAGCTCGCCGCCCGCGGCGCGCACGAGGGCGTGCCCGGCGGCGTAATCCCAGCTCTGCGGCCGGCTGAGCGAGACCGCGGCGACGCCCTCGCCGACCGCCGCCAGCGCGAGCCGGTAGGCGAGGCTCGGGAGCGAGAGGAACCGCGCCGGGGCGACGCACCGGGCGTTGCGGGCCGGGAGGAAGTCGGCCGACTGCGAGAGCAGCACGACGGCGTAGCGATCGAGCGCGCCGCCGGCGAGCGAGGCCGAGACGGGGGCGCCGTTGCGCCGGATCGGCCCGGTGCCCTCCGCCCAGGCGATGAGATCGCCGTCGTCGTCGGGGTAGGCGTACGCGTAGACGACGCCGAGCACCGGCGCGCCCTCGCGCAGGAGGCCGATGGAGACCGAGGCGCCGCGGTAGCCGTGCAGGAACGACGCGGTGCCGTCGTTCGGATCCACGATCCAGCGGTGCGACGGGTCCGCGCCGTCCAGGGCGCCGGTCTCCTCGCCGAGGAACGCGTAGGGGGTGGCGCGGGTGAGCGCGGCGCGCAGCAGGAGCTCGACCTCCACGTCGGCGTCGGCGTGCGTCCCGGCGCCGCGGGGGCCCCCGGGGCGGTGGAACTCCGCGCGGAGGAGCGAGCCCGCGCGGCGCGCCGCCTCGACGGCTAGCGCGAGCTCAGCGTCGTAGCCCATGCCGATCCCGTGGCTCCACGCGAGGCAGCCTAGGCCAGGTCGGCGCGCCGGCAGCCGCCAGGGTCGAGGTCCCCGCCAGGAGGCGCGGCGCCGTAGCTGCGCAGGTCGGCGACGGCCGCGTCGACCTGCGCGACGATGGTGCGGGCGTGGTCGAGGAACGCCGCGCCGGCCGGCAAGAGGCGCATGCCGCGCGCGGTGCGCTCGAACAGCTGCGCGCCGAGCTCGTCCTCCAGGCCGCGGATCTGCCGGCTGAGGGGCGGCTGCGCGATGTGGAGCCGGCGCGCGGCGCGGCCGACGTGGCCCTCCTCGGCGACGGCGATGAAGTAGCGGATCTGCGACAGGCTCACGCGGCCGATTCTACTCGAACGCCGCCCGGGCGAGGAGCCGCGCGCGGGCGCCGAGATCAAAACAGTATTGGATGGTCGCGGGCGGCGCGCGCATACGCCTCGCATGAACGTGGACATCCTTGGGCCTCGCGCGTGCGAGGCGATGCGGCGCGCGGGGCGCGCGGCCGCGGCGACCCTCGCCGCCGTCGGGGCGCGGCTCCAGCCCTTCGTGACGACCGCGGACATCGACCGGTGGGTGCGCGAGGACACGGCGCAGCGGGGCGGCCGCCCGAGTCAGCTGGGATACAAGGGCTTCCCGGCGGCGGTGTGCACCAGCCGGAACCACGTCGTCTGTCACGGGATCCCGCGGCGCGACGAGGTGCTCCTGCCGGGCGACATCGTCAACGTCGACGTGACCACGGAGCTCGACGGCTACCACGGCGACACCTCGGCGACGTTCTTCCTCGGGGAGCCGAGCGCCGAGGCGCGGCACGTGGGGGACGTCGCCCGGCGGTGCCGGGACGCGGGGATCGCGGTCGTGCGCGACGGGGCGCGGCTCGGCGACATCGGCGCGGCGATCGAGGAGATCGCGCGCGCCGAGGGGTGCGGCGTGGTCCGCGAGGTCGGCGGGCACGGCATCGGACGGAGGATGCACCTGCCGCCGCACGTCGCGCACACGGG
>JAICEP010000078.1 GCA_025924095.1 Sorangium sp. | reverse complement strand
GCGCTCGCCCGCGCGCTCTACCGCGACCCCGCGCTACGCCCCCCGATCGACGAGGCGGCCGCGCAGGTGCTCGCCGGCGATCCGCCGCGGCCCGACGCGCCGGCCTCCGTGAGGGAGCTCGCGGAGGTGCGCCGCTCCGCCGGGCGTGCCGAGTCCGAGCCGGTGGCGCGCGGCCTGCTCGCGTCGCTCGGCGCGGGCGCGGGCGCGGCGCTCGTCGTGGCGGTGACGACGGCGCACGGCCACCCCGTGGCCCGCGTGCTCCGGGTCGCGGGCGCGAGCTACGCGCCGCTCGAGCTCGGCGCGACGGTCCAGCGCACCGCGGAGAGCGCGGCCGCCCCCGCCGGGGCGGCGTTCGACTGGCCGGGCGCGGGCGCGGCCGTCCGCGCGCTGCTCGCCGGAGAGGAGCGACCGGCAGGCGCGACCGGTCGCGCCGCGGCGCCGCTCGCGCCCGCACACGCACCGTCGCAACGCGGCCCGGTGGGTCCTCGCGCGGGCGTCGACCTGACGGCGCCGGCGGGTGACCGGGGCTCGCCGGAGCGGCCCTCGATGTGGAGCTCTCCCTGGTTCTGGGGTCCGCTCGCGGGCGTCGTCGCGACCGGGATCGTGGTGCTCGTGCTCGCCCAGACGGGCGAGGGCGACGGTGAGACCGTGCACCTCCGGGGTCGGATCGCTCCATGACGCGCTCCTGCCGGCGCAGCTCGGCGGCGTTGGGGCTGCGGCTCGCCGCCCTGCTGTGCCTCGCGCTCGTCGCCGCGCCCGGGCGCGTCGCCGGCGCCGCGCCCCGCGTCTACGACGCGCCCGCCGCGACGGGCGACGGCGGGGCCGCTGCCCCTGTCCCGCCGCCCCCGCCGGAGTACCACACCCAGGATCTCGACTGGATCGAGTTTGCCTATCACCCGTCGACCCGCGATCGCGTCCGCCCCTTGATCGCCCGAGCCGACGCCGTCCGCGCCGAGCTCGGCGCCCTGCTCGGCCGCGAGGCGCTTGTCGCTCCGGTGAAGGTCCGGATCGCGGCCTCCCTTGCCGAGCTCGACCGCCTCATCCCCGGGGGCATCGCGGGCCCCGCGACCGCTGTCTCCTTCGGCGCGCTCCGGCTCGCCGTCCTGAGCGACGCTCCGCGGCTCGGCGTCGAGGCGCCCGATCTCGAGAGCGCCTTCCGCCACGCGCTCGCGCACCTCGCCCTCGACGAGGCGACGGGCGGCGCCCTGGTCCCGCGCTGGTTTCACGAGGGGTTCGCCGCTCACGCGGCAGGCGACGGCGTCGCTCGCCGCGCGCAGAGGCTCTCCGTCGCCGCGCTGAGGGGGGGCCTCCTCCCGCTCGACGAGCTCGAGACGAACCTGCCGGGCGCCGGCGACACGGCCGGATCCCTGGCGCACGCGCAGTCGGCCGACGTCGTCCGCTTCCTCGTCGAGGGCGAGCGCCGTCCGCTCTTCGCGCGCGCCCTGGATCAGGTGCGCGCCGGCGCCCCGCTCGCGGGCGCGCTCGAGGCCGCGTACGCCTCGACCGGCCGCGAGATCGAGCTCGCGTGGCGCGCCGACGTCGCGCGCCGCTACGGCTTCGTCCCGGTGCTGGCGGGCTCGCTGCTGGTGATCGGGCTGCTCGTGGCGGGCAGGCTGGCCGTGCGTCGGTTCCGCGCCCGGAGGTCGCCGCCGCCTCCCGCGCCGCGCCGGCGGCTCCGCGCCGCGCGCGAGGCGGCGGAGATGCGCCAGCGGACCGCGCGCCCGTCCACGGCCCAGCTCGTGGCCACCCTGGGCGCCCGTCATCGCAGCGAGGCGGACGGCGACACGGACGTCCCGAAGGTGGAGCACAACGGCCAGTGGCACACGCTCCACTGAACGCCGCGGAAGGAGGCCGTCCCCGGCCTGATCGCGCGGGGCCGCAGCGCCGCCTGCTCGAGCTCGCGCTCGGCGCGGCCTGGCTCGTCGGCCTCGCCGCGGCCCTGCAGATCGTCTCCGTGCTCCTGTCGTCGAGCCCGCTCGCGGCGGCGCTCGCCGGCGCCGTCGTCGCCGACCTTGTCGCGTCGCGGGCGGGCGTTCCGTGGACCGACCCGCTGGAGCCGGAGGGCCCGGGCCACCGCGCGCGCATCGCCCGCCGCGTCGGGCTCGGCGCGGCGCTGGGCGCGCTCGCCGTGCTGCTGACGCTCGGCGTCTCCGTGGTCCTCGGCTGGGCGACCGTCGACGCAGGGGAGCCCTCGGCGAGCTTCGGTTTCGCCGTGGCGCGCGCCATCGCCCTCGCCGTCCGCGACGAGCTCCTGCTCACGGGCATTCCGTTCGCCGCCGCGGCGCGCGCCGGCGTCTCGCGCCGCCACGCGTTCGCCTTCTCCGTCCTCGCGCACGGCGCCGCCCTCGGGCTCGCGCCGGGCGCGACCGCGTCGAGCTTCGCCCTCGCGTCCGCGCTCGGCGCGCTCGCTGCGGCGCTCTTCCTGCGCGGCCGCGGCGCGTTCGCGCCCATCGCCGCCCACGCGAGCTTCATCGCGCTCGCGGGCGCGGGCCTGCGCGGCTCCCTGCTCGACGTCACGTGGGTCGACGGCGCCCTCGCCGCGGGGACCCGGGCCTTCGGCCCGCCTGCCTGGCTCGCCGCGGCCGCGCTCGCGGCCCTCGCCGCGCTCGTCCTCCGCGCCGGCGCGTCCCGTCCTGGCCGACCGACGCGGTGAGCGCCTTCGCCCGCGCGCGGCCGCCGCGGGGCGCTCCCTGACGCGCCGCCGCGCCGGCATGAGATGCCCCTCGCCTGCGTTGAAGCTCCGGACAGCGGCGCTGGGGGCGCCGCGCTCCTCCCCGCTGCGCACTCGGTTTCCACCTTCCGGCGGCCGCCGCGCCAACGTCCGCCGGATCGACACCGGCATTTCACAGCGCCATGCGAGGACGCGCCGCGCAGCGCGGGCGTGACCGCGCAGCATCCCACAGCGCCTCACCCCCCGGACACGGCTATGTCATATTCCAGCGCACCGCGTCAAATGCACGTTGACGCAATGCCTTCGAGGAATCAACGATCGCATATGCATTGGGAAAGGATCCGTCGGATTGCGCCGGTAACGTTGCTCGTTCTCGCGTCGACGGGCTGCGGCATGGCGACGATGGTCGACACGAACACGCGCTCCATCCAGGCGACCACCGAGGAGATGAGGCGCACGCGGTCGACGATCGAGGATTCGAATCAGGCGCTGCGCGAGTCGCAGGAGAGCCTCGATCGGCTGGCCGACCTGCGCCAGCCGATGGAGAAGGTCGCCGAGATGCAGGAGGCGATGGAGCGGCTGGCCGAGCTCAAGGGGTCGATGGACGCGATGCAGCGGAGCCTGCGCGAGACCGCGAGCCTCGAGCAGTCGATGGACCGGCTGAGCGAGATGAAGGCCACGATCGCCGCGATGAACGAGAGCCTCGCGGGCATCCGCGGCCCGCTCGAGGACGTCGCGGCGCTGAACGCTCCGATGCGCGACGTCGCGGCGCTGAACGCTCCGATGCGCGACGTCGCCGGGCTGAAGCAGCCGATGGAGCAGGTCGCTACGCTGCGCGAGCCGATGCAGGAGGTGAGCAAGCTGTCGGCGCCGATGGAGGAGATGAGCCAGCTCGGGAGCGACGCCTCTCGCCAGACCGGCCTCGTCGCCGTCGCCCTGCTCGGCTGGGGCCTCGTGACGTTCCTCGGCGTGTACTTCGGCGTCCAGGCCGGCACCCGTCGTCAGCAGCGCCTCGCGCAGGGCGACGGGGACTCGGGCGCGGCCCCGCCGCAGGCCGAGCCCGCGCCTCGCATCCTCGCCGATGGCCGGAGCTTCGAGCGCCGGGCGCAGGTCAAGTCGATGTGATCGTCGTCGTCTGACGGACGCGTCTCGCCGGCTGGCGAGCGGCGGAGTTGCCCGCCGCTCGCCGGCTGCGCCCCCACATCATCTCCCGATCAACGATATGTATCCCAGAACGCCGACATGCGATCGACCTGCCCCGAAGTGAACGAATCCATGCAGGCGTCGTCGGTATAATCCATGAAGTTCTGAATCGGGTCGAACCCACCGCCCCTGCAGGTGTCCCGGCTCATCGGGCAACCGTACGCGGCGCTGCGCTCAGCCGACGTGTCGTCGACCCCGTCACCGGTCTTGCTGCAGCCGCCCTGGAAGGTGTGGTAGAGGCCGAGCCAGTGACCGACCTCATGCGTCCCCGTATCTCCCTCGTTGTACGGCGCCGCGGTGCCGCCGGGCAACGAGGAGTGGAGCAGGACGACGCCGTCGTCGCCCGGGTTGGCCGTGTAGCTCGAGGGGAACGTCGCCCAGCCGAGTAGACCGCCGCCCGGGTTGGCCGTGTAGAGGTTGAGGTGGTCGGGACCACCGACGCGAAGCGCCGACTTGGCTTGCCGCTCGGCCGAGGAGCCGAGCCTCATGGTGTACCAGGTCGCGTTCGTCGTCCGGTCCACCGAGGCCAGAACGAAGCGGAAGCGGGTGGTCGCGTAAGCGTCGTTGAGGACGCCGATCTGCTCCTCGATCCTGGCCTGGGGCACATTGCCGTCCGAGGTGCTCGTTCCCTTGTTGATGACGTGGACGTGCACGGGGATCTCGACGTCCGTCTGCGCGGTGAACCCGACCGCCGCCCTGCTGCGAACGAACTGGTCGACCGTGTCCCGCTCAACCTCGCTCAGCTCGACGGTCGCGCAGCTGCGCCGCAGCGGAGCCGGGGCCGCCTCCACCTGCTCGGGATCGACGTCGGCGACGACCGGTTCTTCGTCCTCCGCCGGGGTCGACGGGTCGCCGTTGCACGCGGCGGCACTCAAGGCAGCGATCAAGACTAAGGCAAGTACCTCCGCACACGTCCGAGCTCGCATAGACATTCTCCTTGGTTCAGGCCCCGCAAAGGAAGCAGGAATATATATCCACCTTGACAATCAGTTCAATTCCAAAAGGGCTGATTCCACTCAAGACGACGAGGTGAGATTCCACGTCTTGGTCGTCTTGCGTCATCTCGTCGAACGCCAGCTGGTGCCTCGGGGCGCGCGCCGCGATGACGCGGCGCCACGACGTGCGCGGCGCCGACACGCCGGCTGCTCCAACATGGAGCGATCGCTCCATTATGGAGCACACGGCGAGATCAACGCTGACCGAGGGGCCCTCGAATCGAGGCCAGATAACGACCAGGACGCTGGCCGTTCCGCACATTTTCCATGTCCTCTGCGTATTCAGAAGCAGGCTCGAGGAGCTCATCCAGGTTTCGAGAAGCCCTCTGAGGAACGCCGTATCGAGGCTCATCCGCCTGGCCTGTGCAGTTTGAGCCATGCTCGAATCGAGGCGCGCGAGGTTGTCCAACTCGCTATCTGCCACATTACTCAGCGTAGTCCGACGGCCGCGCTCGCTGCGCTGGCGCGCTCCGGGCGGCGCGGCGCACGCGTGCCCGGGGTCCGGGCGGGAGCGCAGCGAGCTCCTACCCGCCCGGAGGGCGCTCGGCGGCGGTCTCGCCGCGCGACGGCCGGCGCGGCGAGGAGGCGGCGGCGGCGGTCGAGCGATCTCACTTACCCCCGCGGCCGTCCCGGGGCGCGCGGCCGGCGAGCTCCGTGCATCCTGATTGCAGTAATGTCCTGGCGACGGTAGATGTCTCGCATGGCGCGTTCGAAAGCAGGTCAGTCCGCGGAGCAGCTCCGCGAGCAGATCCGGGCGACTGGCCTGCGAGCCACCTCGCCGCGCATCGCCGTGCTGCAGAGCCTCGGCCGCACGCGGACGCCCGTCAGCCACGCCGAGCTCGCGGCCGAGCTCGCCCCCAAGGGGTGGGATCGCGCCACCATCTACCGGAACCTGATCGATCTCACGAACGCGGGGCTCGTGCGCCGCACCGACATGGGCGACCACCTCTGGCGGTTCGAGCTGCGCGAGGGCACCGGCGACCACGCGACGAACGAGCACCCGCACTTCATGTGCGACACGTGCGGAGACGTGCTCTGCCTCCCCGACGAGAGCATCGAGATCAAGGCGGCGCGCGGCGCCCCCCGCGCGCTGCGCCGCAAGGGCCTCCAGATCCAGATCAAGGGTCGCTGCGACCGGTGCGTTCAGCCCTGAGCCGCGGGGCCACCGGCGCCGCGCGGCAGCCCTGAGCCGCTGGGCGACCTGCGCCGCGGGCCGCCTGTGCCGCGGGCCGGCCTGTGCCGCGGGGCCCCCGAATCGCAGGTCCCTCTGAGCCGCGCGAAAACGCGTCGCCTCGCGGGGACGCGACGGCTGTTCGCACCTCGATTGCAACACCAATTTGATGTTGATTAGGGTCCCTGGCTCGGGCATAGCCCACCGGCCCATGCTCGCGCTCGTCGTCGCCTTGTCGATCGCTGGCCTCGCCACGGGGCCGCTCCTCGTGGCGCTCGGCCGGCGCCGGGCGCTGCCGACGTCAGCGCTCGACGGGCTGACGCTCGGGCTCGTCCCTGCCCTGGTCCTCGCGCGCCACCTCCCGCACGCGGTCGAGGAGATCGGCGCGCAGGCGGTCCTCTGGACGGCGCTCGGGTACGTGGCGCTCTCGCTCACGGAGCACCGGCGGCGCGACACCGGCAAGGTCCTGGGGCGGGAGATCGCGTTCTCGGCGCTCGCCGTGCACGGGTTGCTCGACGGTGCCGGGCTCGCGCTGGCCGCGTCCGCGGCCGACGGCGGCGCGGACGGGGTGCTCTTCGCGAGCGCCGTCCTCGTGCACCGGCTCCCCGAGGGCCTATCCCTCGCGGCGCGCTTCCTGCCCGCCTGGGGCTGGCGGCAGCTCGCCCTGCGCCTCGGTCTCCTCGGGCTGCTCACGCTGCTCGGCGCCCTCCTCGGCCAGCGCCTCATGGAAAGCCTCCCCCACGAATCGTTCGAGGTGTTCGTCGCGTTCGGCCTCGGCGTCCTCCTGCGGCTCGTCGTCCACACGCACGAGGCGCCGCCCCGGAGCCGGACGGCGCGGACCGCGAGCGCCGTCGCGTTCGTCTCGGGCCTGTGCGTCGCGCTCGCGCTCCCCAGCCCGGAGAGCTTCTTCACGCATGCCCACGCGTCCGAGCTGTCGATGACCGAGTCGCTGGGCCCGCTGTTCGTCGAGACGGCGCCCGCCATGCTGGCGGGGCTCGCTGCGGCGGGGCTCATGCACGCGTTCTTCCCGCGTCACGCGATCGGACAGCCGCACGGCGGCGCCGCGCTGCTCTCGCTGCGGTTGCTCGGCCTGCCGCTCACCGCGCTGCGCGTCGCCGGCAGCGCGCTCCTCGCCGTGCTGGTCGCGCTCCTCGTCGCCAGGGTAGCCGGGTCGCCCGGCGCGGCGCCGCGCCGCAGCGCGCCGCTCGCCTCGGGCGTTGCCGCGTCGCCGGGCGCGCGGCTCCGTGCGGCCGCCGTCGCGGCCGCCGGTCCTGCGCTCGATCGCGTGGCCGCGTGGTACCTCGTCGGCCTCGTGCTCGCCGCCGTCCTCGAGGCGACGATCGAGCCGGCCGCGGCGCGCGCGCTCGGCGCGCCGGCCGACATCGTGGTGAGCGCCCTCATCGCGGCGCCGGTCTACATCTGCGCGCAAGGCGCGACGCCGCTCGCCGCTGTGATGATCCACAAGGGGTTCTCGGTCGGCGCGGCGCTCGCATTCCTCCTGGTGGGGCCCACGACCAGCGTCGCGGCGATCGCCCTGCTGAAGCGGTCGATCGGCGCGCGCGCCGCCGCCGCCTTCGCGCTCTTCAGCGTCGCCTTCGCCGTCGTGGTCGGCCTCGTCGCGAACGCGCTCGTCCCCGGCGCCGTGGTCCCGGACCTCCACGACCTCGCAGCCCACGAACACGCCGCCGTCGAGTGGGTCTGCGCGGCGGCGCTCGGCGCGCTCCTGCTCTGGAGCTTCACGAGGCTCGGACCGCGCGCGTGGTTCGGCCACATGCTCGGCACCGGCGGCGCCCCTGCGCCCAGCCCGGCGGAGCCGTACGCGCCGGATGCGCACGCGCATCGCTGCGCTGCACACGACGCCCTGGGCGGCGACGGCGCGCACGCGCCCCCCACGGGCACCAGCGCGCCGCGCGCCTGACGCGGAGCGCTCCGCCCCGCTCGTTCCACGAGACGCCGCTCGCCGGTCGCGGCCGGCCCTCGCGCGCCGCCCTCACGCGCCGCGCATCCGGCGCGGCGCGGCGATCATCCGAGCTGGACCGCGCCGTGATGATCGCGTTCGAGGAGCGCAGAGGCGAGCCGCTGGGGTGGGACGAGCGCGCCGCCGAGCCTCGTCGCTCAGCGGCTCCAGTACCGGCCGAGGAGCACGAGCGCCATCGCCCAGACCACGACGCCGAGCCCCGCCGCGACGAGCATGGCCGGCGGCAGCCGCCTTCCGTGCTGCACGAGCCGCTCCAGCGTCCCCGCCGCGCCGCCGCCGCGCATCGCGGCGCTCTCCGGCGCGAGGCTGAGCTCGTCGCCCAGCGCGAAATCCGAGGCGCGCCGCCCCTTCTGTCCCCGGAAGCGCGCGGCGCGCAGCTCGCGGAGCACGGCCTCGAGCTCCTTCGCGAGCACGCCCGCCGAGGCGATCCGATCGTCGCGCTCGCGCTGCAGGCAGGCGTCGACGATGCGGCAGAGGCGCGGCGGGAGCCCCGGCTTGCGCGAGGCGATCGGATCGCAGTCCTTGCTCATGATGCGGACCATGAGCGCGTTGTAGTTCGGCGCCTCGTGCGGGAGCGTCCCGGTCAACGCCTCGTGCAGCACGACGCCGAGCGACCAGAGGTCGGCGCGGCCGTCCAGGTCCTCGCGCCCCGCGGCCTGCTCGGGCGACATGTAGGCCGGCGAGCCGACGACGCAGCCCGTGTGGGTCAGCGCGAAGTTGTGCTCCTTCTCCAGCACCTTGCTGATCCCGAAATCGAGGATCTTCCCCACGAGCTCACCCAGGTGGTTGCGGTGCACGTAGAGGTTCGCGGGCTTCAGGTCGCGGTGGATGATCCCCTGCTGATGGGCCATGTCGAGCGCCCGCGCGAGGCCGATGAAGATCTCGACCAGCGTCTCCGGCTCGATCGTGTGCTCGCGCCGCAGCCACTCGTCGAGCCCCTCGCCGACGAGCAGCTCGAGCACGAGGAACGGCGAGCCGTCCTCCGCCTGACCGAGATCGAGGATCTCGACGATGCTGGGGCTCCGCACGCGCCCGCTCGCCTTCGCCTCGTTGAAGAAGCGCTGGAGCGCGACGGCGTCCTCGGCCACCTCGGGGCGCATCACCTTGAGCGCCACGTCACGGTCGATGAGCTCGTTCTTCGCGGCCCACACCGACCCGCTGGCGCCTCGGCCCAGGATCTTCACGAGCCGGTAGCGAGACTGGATGAGATCGCCGGGGTTCACTGCTGCGCCGAGGTGTCCCGGGGACGAGGGTGTCTTACCCTCGGACCCACATCAGAGACGGGTCGGAGGATACCCCGGCGCATGGACGAGCGGTACCGCGGCGCCGCCGGGTCCAGCGGGGACCAAAAATTCGCGAGGCGAGGGAGCGACAGCCCACTTTGCGCCCCGAGGGCCGCAGCGCAGGGCGGAGAAACCCTGGATTTCGAGGCGCCGCGACGCCTCGTCTCGGCGTCAGCGGCGCTCGACGAACACGACAGCGAGCGAGGAAGAGAGCGGGCAGCGAGGGTCACAGCGCAATTTTCCCGTGCGCCGGGCCCTGCGCTGCCTCGGGGGTGGGGAGGATCAGACGTCGTAGTAGAGGAAGAACTCGTGCGGGACCGGGCGGAGCCGGATCGCGTCGACCTCGCGCTCGCGCTTGTAGTCGATCCAGGTCTTGAGGATGTCGCGGGTGAAGACATCGCCGCGGAGCAGGAACTCGTGATCGCGCTCGAGGCAGGAGAGCGCCTCGTCGAGCGAGCCCGGCATGTGCGGCACTTCCTTGAGCTCCTCGGGCGAGAGCGCGTAGATGTCCTTGTCGAGCGGGTCGCCCGGATCGATCCGGTTCTGGACGCCGTCGAGGCCGGCCATCATCATGGCCGCGAAGGCGAGGTACGGATTGCAGCTCGCGTCCGGGAAGCGGACCTCGATGCGGCGGCCCTTGGGGCTGTTGCCGGGGGGCAGCGGGATGCGGATCGACGCCGAGCGGTTGCGGCTCGAGTACGCGAGGTTCACGGGCGCCTCGTAGCCCGGGACGAGCCGGCGATAGCTGTTCGTCGTCGGGTTGGTGAGCGCGGCGATCGACTTCGCGTGCTTCAGGATGCCGCCGATGTACCAGAGGCCCATGTCGGACATCCCGGCATAGCCGTCGCCGGCGAAGAGCGGCTTGCCCTCCTTCCAGAGCGACTGGTGGCAGTGCATGCCGCTGCCGTTGTCGCCGAAGACGGGCTTCGGCATGAACGTCACCGACTTGCCGTGCTTGCGGCCGACGTTCTTGATGACGTACTTGAACCACATGAGGTTGTCGGCCATCGCGGTCAGCGTCGAGAACTTGATGCCGATCTCGCACTGCCCGGCCGACGCCACCTCGTGGTGGCCGACCTCGACTCCGATGCCGGTCTCGATGAGCGTGGACATCATGTCCGCGCGCAGATCCGAGAGCGTGTCGGTCGGCGGAACGGGGAAGTAGCCCTCCTTCGACCGGATCTTGTGGCCGAGGCCGGCCTTGCCGGTGTTCCAGACTGCCTCCTCGCTGTCGATCTCGTAGAACGCGCCGCGCTGCGAGCTCTCGTAGCGAACCGAGTCGAAGACGAAGAACTCGGCCTCGGGCCCGAAGTAGGTCGTGTCAGCGATGCCGCTCGCGCGGAGGTGGTTCTCCGCCTTCTGGGCGATGTAACGCGGGTCGCGCCCGTAGGGCTGGCCGGTCACGGGATCGCTGATCTTGCAGATCATGCTGAGCGTCTTCTGGGCGTGGAAGGGGTCGAGCTTCGCCGTCGACGCATCGGGCGTCATCAGCATGTCGCTCGCGTTGATCGGCTGCCATCCGCGCACGGAGGAGCCGTCGAAGCCGATCCCCTCCTCGAAGATGTCCTCGTTCAGACGGGACACCGGGACGGTCGTGTGCTGCCAGATGCCGGGCAGATCGATGAACTTGAGATCGACAAACTTTACGTCGTTTTCCTTCGCAAACGCGACGACATCTTTCGCCTTCATGATCTTCTCTTACCTCGCTGACTCGCTGCTCTCGCTGTATGTGACTTTACGGCGCGCGGGCTCATGCTCGCTGCTAGCTGCCTGGGGTGTCGAGCCTGCGACCCGCCGCGATTGCCCTGTGACGCTCTGCCCGCGGCTCGCCTAGATGGCGTCCTCGCCGCGCTCTCCCGTGCGGATCCGCACGGCTTCCTCGACGGGGACGACGAAGATCTTGCCGTCGCCGATCCGACCCGTCTTGGCGCTCTTCTCGATAGCGTCGATCACGTCGCTGACCATGCTGTCCGGCACGACGATGTCGACCTTCACCTTCGGGACGAAGTCGACGACATACGCCGACCCTCGATAGACCTCCTTCTTGCCACCGGTCCGACCGAAGCCCTTTACCTCGGTCACCGTCATGCCCTGAATCCCGACCTCGGCGAGGGCGTCCTTGACCTCGTCGAGCTTGAACGGCTTGATGATCGCCTCGACCTTTTTCATTGCGCACGCCTGTGGTGACCGGATGCCCGCCAGGGTAAAACACGGGCGCTCACCCGAAAAGCCCCGCCGGAGCAGAGCCGGTAAAGGGGGGTCGCTTCCGCCGGCGGCCTCCCGTCGATGTGCCGGGCGCCGCCCGGCCTCCGATCCGTCACGGGGTCCGCTCGGCCTCCCGAGCATTGCCCCGACGCTTGTCAACAGACTCAGGCCCCCATCCAGCAGAGCTGGATCGACGACCCTCTACCCCGGGCGCCGGCGCAGCGACCGGAGGTCCAGGCTGGTGTACCCAAGCTCATGTTTCCGGAATGTTTCGCGCATCATGCGTGCGTGAGAAAAGTGGTTCCGGCATCAGAAAATCGGATCCCGCTTACGTTTTTCAATCCCTCCCGGGAGCTCCTGGGAGGAGAGCGCGCCCGCTCCCATCGCGGCGGCGCCGGGGGGGGTGGGGCACGCCTCCTCCATGGCCGGCCGACGTGGATCCGCCTCCCGGCCCCGTCCAGGGACGGCTGAGCTCGCCTCCACGGCGCCCCCGAGGGGTGGATCCCCCCTCCTGACGGGTCATGCCGCGCTCGCCTTGTTCTTGCGACGCGGCTCGAATAGTCTCCGCTGGCGAATCCAGTCGCGGGACCGCCCTGCCTGATGGCTTTGCCGAACAAAGCGAAGATCCCGGTAGGCACGGTCCTCGCCGGAAAATACCGCATCACACGCGAGATCGGGCGCGGTGGCATGGCCGCCGTGTACGAGGCCGAGCACATCGACATCGGCAAGCGCGTCGCGATCAAGGTGCTCGCACAGGAGCTGACGACCTCGGCCGTTGTGGTCGAGCGCTTCCTCCGTGAAGCCCGTGCCGCCGCGTCGATCCGCAGCCCGTTCATCTGCGACGTCTACGACTCCGGCAAGCTCGACGACGGGCGGCCCTTCCTGGTGCTCGAGCTCCTGGAAGGCGAGTCGCTGTACGAGCGCATGACGGTCGTCAGGTACCTCGACCCCGAGACCACCGTCACGGTGATGTCCCAGGTGTGTCGAGGGCTCACCAAGGCGCACGCCTCCTCGATCGTCCACCGCGACCTCAAGCCGGAGAACATCTTCCTCACGAAGGACGAGGAGGGCCGGCTCTGCGCGAAGATCCTCGATTTCGGGCTCGCGAAGTTCTACGCGCCCGTCGACGGCGGCGACGCGCAGGCGCGCCTCACCCGCGAGGGCGCGGTGTTCGGAACGCCGGCGTACATGAGCCCGGAGCAGGTGCGAGGCCAGGGGGCGGTCGACCACCGCGCCGACCTCTGGGCCCTCGGTTGCATCACCTACGAGTGCCTCACCGGCCGCACCGTCTGGCAGACCGAGCAGGGCGTCGCGATGACGTTCGCGCAGATCGCGAACGCGCCGCTGCCGCAGCCCGCGGCGCTCCGCCCGGACCTGCCGCCGAGCTTCACCGTGTGGTTCGAGAAGGCGCTCGATCGATCGATCGATCGCCGCTTCCAGACCGCGAGGGAGTTCGCCGACGAGCTCTCGGTCGCGCTCGGCGTCGCGCAGCCGACGCCCCCGCGCGGCGCGGAGCCGTCGCAGGCAGGGCTCCTCCCGACGGGCGGCGCTCCGCCGGCCGACGTGACGTTCGATCCGCCGGGGGTCGTCCGTGTGACCCCCAACGAAGCGCGGCGCACCGTCCCCTCGGGCCCGGCGGAGCGCGGGGGCGACCCGTTCGGCGGGCTCGACCTCTCGGGCCCGCACGGCGGCGCGCTGGCCGGGCGCGTGAGCCAGGGCGCGGGGCAGCAGATCTCGTTCTCCGGCGGCCCGGGCGACGCCTCGGTCCCCGATCCGCTCGCGCAGCGCTCGCCGCCGAGGCGCGGCGGCGCCGGTCGCGCGCTCGTCGTCTTCGGCGTGCTCGTGCTCGCCGCGGGCGCCGCTTACGCGGGCTACCTCCAGTTCCTCAAGCCGACGGCCCTGCCGCCCGTCTCCTCGAGCAGCGCGCCGCCGCCGCCGCCGGCCATCAGCGCGCCGTCGTCCTCCGCGCCGACCGCCGTGCCGGCGCGCGCCGACGCCCAGGCCGAGCCGCCCGGCCTGCCGTGGCCACCGCTCGTCGCGCAGGCGCAGGAGTCGCTCGCCGCGGGCGATCTCAAGACCGCGCTCCGGCAGCTGAGAGACGCTCAGGAGAAGGGCAACCACCCCGTGCCTCGGACCCTGATCGAGCACGTGCAGGTCGCCATGAAGGACGCGAGCGGCAAGGCCCCCTGCCAGCTCACCGGGCTCGCGCGGCCGCGCACGCACGATCTCGTGCGCGAGGGCGGCCGCGCCATCGGCGCCAGCCGGCCCTCGATCACGCTCGGGCCGCGCGGCGCGGTGGTCACCTGGACGGACTCGCACGAGGGAAGCGAGCACGCCTACACGGCGGTGCTCGACAGCGCGATGCGGCCGTCGTCGCCGGCGCTCGACGTGACGCCCGAGGGCCGCGCCATCGGGCGCCCCGAGCTGACCACCGCCGGCGATCGGCTGGTGCTCACGTACTGGGACGGCAAGGGGCCGGAGGCCGGCGTACACGTGCGCTGGCTCGACGCCAGCGGCCGGATCGACGGGCCCGCGATGATGGTCGCCCGCTTCCCTCGCGGAGGGAACTCCTGGCCCTCGCTCGCGCGCACCTCCGAGGGGTTCTCGATCGCGTGGTCGGACGACGGCGACAGCGCGTCCGAGGACCTCTTCATGCGCCGCCTCTCTCCGAACCTCGATCCGGTCGGCGAGATCATCCGGCTGACGGACGTCACCCCGACGGGCCCCTCGAAGCCGCGCGTCCGCTTCCCCTCGATCGCGGTGACCGACGACGTGATGCACCTCGCCTTCCGCTTCGATCGCGAGCCGATGCGGGTCATCCAGTACATGCGCCTCCCGCTCGCGAGCGCCGACAAGGGGCTCCCGCCGGCCGCCCCCGGCAAGCGCGCCGACCGCGCGCTCGGCGACCTGTCGCTCGTGAACAGCGATCGCGCCCGGAGCGACAACCCCTCGCTCGCCTGCGGCACGGGCGGCTGCTTCGTCGTCTGGCACGGCGAGGCGCCGATCGGAGGCGCCTCGGCCGCCTACATCGATCCGGCCAAGGGCCAGCCGCTCTGGCGCAAGAGGTTCTCGAAGGCCGGCGCGCGCCCGGCAGTCGCGATCGCGCCGAGCGGTCAGGCCCAGCTCGTCTGGTTCGAGCAGGGCCGCATGCTGACCGCATCGATCAACCGCGACGGCATCGGCACGCCCACGAGGTTCGCCCGCGTCAGCGGCGATCAGCCGGCGCCTTCGATCAGCCCCGGCGCGAGGCCTGGAGAGTGGTATGTCGCCTGGCTTGACTACGAGGCGGGTCATCTCGAGCCCTACGCCGCTCGCATCCAGTGCCGGTGACCCCATGCTCATCCTCCCACCTCGAAGCGAGGTCCGCGCCCGCCCCATCGAGACCGAGCGGCTGATCCTCGTGCCGATCGACCCGTCCGACGGCCCCGAGCTCTGGCTCGCGGTCAGCGGCTCGCGCGCGACCCTCCAGCGCTGGCTGCCCTGGGTGCAGTTCCACACGGATCCGGCCGCGAGCGTGCGCTTCGCCGAGGCGTGCGCCGCCGACTGGGATCACGGCAGGGCGCTGCGCTTCGTCATCCGCGAGCGCGCGCACCGCTCGCTCGCCGGGGTGGTCGGGCTCGAGTCGTGCGTGCACCTGCACCGCTCCTGCGAGCTCGGGTACTGGCTGCGCAAGGAGGCGACCGGACGCGGCCTCATGACCGAGGCCGCGCAGGCCGCGCTCGGGTTCGCGTTCGGCCACATGGGCGCGCACCGGGTGCGGGTCGCGGCCGCGACGGACAACCACGCCTCCCTCGCGGTCATCGGCCGGCTCGGCTTCCGCTTCGAGGGCATCGCCCGCCAGGCCGAGTGGTGCGACGGCCGCTGGCTCGACCACTCCGTCTTCGCGCTCCTGGCGACCGATCCCAGGTGAGGCGCGCCGTCCCCAGCGCTCTGGCGCCTGAGGCGGCCCGTACGCCGCCCGAAGCGCGCTAGCATCCTGCCTTCGCCGTGGCTCGCCGTCGTCGCCTCATCCGCTGGCCTCGCGGCACGATGCCGCTCGTGCCGCTCGCGCCCGCGATCGTGATCGTCGTGGCGATCGCCACGGCGGTGGCGATCGCGCTGATCGGTATCCGCCAGCTCGCCAAGATGAGCGATCAGGCCGCGAGCCTGCGCGCGGAGGTGCTGGCCGCGACGCTGTCGGCGCGGCTCCCGGGGACCGCCGACGCGGAGCGCACCGAGCTCCTCGGGCAGGCGGCGCGGCGGGCCGGGTCGGAGATCCTCCTCGTCGAGCACAGCGGCCACGTGCTGGTCAACGAGAGCTTCGGCGCGCCGGCCAAGGCCGACATCTTCCAAATGCTCACGCAGGGCAAGGGC
>JAICEP010000077.1 GCA_025924095.1 Sorangium sp. | reverse complement strand
CGGTACACATAGATCTCCCCCGCCTCGTCCTCCCCCAGCACGTCTTCGCTCACGCGGAGCTGCTTGCCGACCGCGAGCAGGATCCTCGCTGGAAACCCCCTCCGGATCAGCTCGACGCGCCGCCACACCGCGTCTCGGCTCCAGAACCCGAACGCCTCCAGGTACACCTCCTCCCCGGTCTCCGCGTTCTGAAACACAAGGTCCGGGGCGCACACCACCTCTCCGGGCAGCGCGAACAGCCGCTCGTTCGGCGCCACGCTCCAGGGCGATCCGAGCTTCCTGAACCCCTCGCAGAACGCCTCCAGCTCGGGCGTCGTCTCCGCGAGCTCGCGCCCGTGGAACATGAGCCCGTCCGCCGGGCCGATCTCCACCGCGAGCGGCTCCTTGTCGCGCCCCCAGCGCAGCTCGGCCCGCAGCCGGAACGAGGCGCACGCGAGCACCGACGGCAGGAACATCGCGAGCCGCAAGCCGTACCGCTGGACCGCGTCGAACAGGCTGAACGGGCCGTCGAGCACGATCGTGTAGCCCGAGACCGGATCGCCCTGGACCACATGGATCAGCCCGTGAAACCGGGCCGCGCGGAAGAGCCGCCGGTACCGCGGGGCGCTCTCCCCCTCGACGCGGATCGTCACCTGCGTCGCCCGCAGGAGGATCGACTGCGCGAGCGAAAGGTTGTACCGATCCAGCAGGATCTCCGGCGCCTCCGTGGCCGCGCGCCGGAGGATCTCGGCCCCGCGCAGGTCGGCGTAGAGCCCCGCCTCGATCGCCGCCGGCGTCGCGCCGAGCCGGGCGGCCACCTCGTCGAGCACCGCGGCGCGGTCGAAGCGGGCGCGGACGTCGAGCGCGCGGTGCGCCGCCGCCGCGGCCAGGAACAGCTCGCGCCGGAGCGCCTCGGGATCGACGCCCTCCTGCACCTCGTAGTCGCAGCCGTCCTCGAGCACCTTCCTCAGGCCGAGCGCGGCGACGCGATCCCGCGCGGGCACCTCGATGGCGTCGAGCGCGGCCTCGATCTCGTCGCGGCTCTCGCCGACGCGCTGGGACAGGATGTCGATGTATGCGCGCGCGACAGGGAGCAGTCGCTCGGCGGCCGCGCCGCGCAGGTACTGCGGCATCACCAGCCCGCCCCGCCGGCGGACGCGGACGAGGTCACTGGTAAGCAACGTGCTCCCGGCGCTTGTCGCTCACCCGCTGCTCGCTCGTGCCGAGGGCCACGAGCTCGTAGAGGATCGCCGTCTTGTTCTCGCTCCGCCGCAGGATGCGGCCGAGCCGCTGGACGTGCTCGCGCACCGAGCCGCTGCCCGACAGGACGATCGCGACGTTCGCCTCGGGCACGTTGACCCCCTCGTTCAGCACCTTCGACGTGACCACCGCCGACAGCGTCCCGCGGTTGAACGCCTCGAGGATGGCGCTGCGCTCCTTCACCTTGGTCTGGTGGGTGATCGCCGGCAGCAGGAACTGCCGCGAGATCTGGTAGACCGTGGCGTTGTCCTCGGTGAAGACCAGGGTGCGATCCGCGCGGTGGGCGTGGAGCAGCCGCGCGAGGACGTCGATCTTGCCGGGCGCGCAGAGGGCGAGGCTCCGCTGGCGGCGGTACGCCTCGAAGGCGCGGCGGCCGGCGTCGGACTGCGAGCTCAGCATGATGAACTGCCCCCACCCCTCGGGCATGCGGATGCCGTTCGCGCGCAGGAAGCCGATGTACACGGCGCGCGCCGCCTCGTACGCGGCGCGCTCGTCCTCCGAGAGCGCGACGTCGAGCCGGACGACGTCGTAGGCCGCGAGGTACTGCCCGGAGAGCTCGGTGATCTCCCGGCGAAAGACGATCGGGCCGATGAGATCGTCGTAGCCCCGGCCGTCGGCGCGCTCGGGGGTCGCGGTGAGGCCGAGGCGGAAGGGCGCGAGGCACATCTTCGCGGCGAGCGCGTACGAGGGGCTCGGCAGGTGGTGGCACTCGTCGAAGATCACGAGGCCGAAGCGGGCGCCGAGCCGGTCCATGTGCGCGTGCGCGGAGTCGTAGGTGGTCACCGTCAGGTCGAGGACGTCGTGGTAACCGCCGCCGAGCAGGCCGATCGGGACGCCGAACGCGGCGGAGAGCCCGTCGTACCACTGGTTCAGGAGGTCGAGCGTCGGGACGACCACGAGCGCGCTGCGCTGCCGCGCGGCGATCGCCAGCGTCGCGACGAACGTCTTGCCCGCGCCCGTCGGGAGCACGACGACGCCGCGGCTGCGCCGCCCGGCCCACGCGTCGAGCGCCTCGCGCTGGTACGGGAAGGGGTCGTGCTTGGCGAGCGGCGCAAGCGGGAGCGCCTCGTACCGGCGGGCCGCGTCGGTGAAGGGGACGCCGCGGGCGCGGAGCCTGAGGACGAGCTCGGCGTAGTCGATGGCCGGCACCCGGTAGACGCGCTCGCGCGCATCCCAGCGGCACGACGCGGGGAGGCACGCGGGGTCGAGCGGCGCGCCCTCCGCGGACGAGCCCGGCGGTCCACCGCGCTCGTCGGCGGAGGGCGTATCCGCGGCGAACGCGCTGCTGTCGAGCTCGCCGGCCGGCGCCAGCGCGGGGCGCGGCGCGACGCCCTCGATGCGGAGGGTGCCGCCCTGGAAGCTCAGGACGATCGGCGCTGTGCGGACCGGCTCGGTCATCGGCGCGCTCTTGTGCCGCGGCCAGGGCCCCGTGCCAAGCCCGGAGAGCGGCGATCAGGCCAGCTCGGTCGGCATCATCGATGCGCCGCGGATCGGCGCGCGGTAGCGTACCCACACGAGGGGGGACTCATGCAGCGTGATCGTCAGGGTGGTGCCGGCGCTCAGCGGGAGCCGGCGGCCGAGCTCGCGGTGGATGTAGCGCGCGATGAGCTCCGGCGTCGAGCGCTTGCCCTCGAAGGCCGGGTGATCGTCGAGGTTGCGGTAGTCGATCTCGGCGAGCACGCCGCGCAGGTTCTCGCGCAGCACGCTCGTCTCGACCACCTGACCGAGCGGAGAGAGCTCCTCGCGGTCCACCTCCACGCTGACGGTGTAGGTCGCGCCGTGCAGGCGCTGTGCAGGGCCGAACTGCTCGCCCTTGAGGCTGTGGGCCACCATGATGTGATCGCGGACGCCGACCGTGTACATGGCCGCACTATACCCCTCGTCCCGGCCCGGGAGGGAGATCCCAATCGCCTGCCGCGGCGCGCGGGGGTAAGGTGCGGACGGCTCCCCGTCCGGCCCCGCCACGTGGGCAGGCAGGTTCGTGCGGGACGAAGTGGCCGGTTGGCCGTTGCGAGGGAGGATCACCGATGAACCGCGAAGCGAGCGTGCTGGCCCCTGGGTTCCTCATCGCGTCGCCGCCCCTGGGCGATCCGAACTTCGACAAGACGGTCGTGCTCCTGGCGGTCCACAGCGAGGGCGGGGCGCTGGGGTTCGTCGTGAACCGGCCGGCGCCGATGTCGCTCGGGGAGCTCCTGTCGTTCGCCGGCTACGGCAACGACCTGAAGGACCCGGCGCCGGTTTACCTCGGCGGGCCGGTCCAGCCGAGCTCGGGGTGGATCCTGTGCCTCGATCCGGCGCTCGGGGCCGAGGAGACGGGCGTGATCCCGGTGGGCTCGCGGGTGCGGGTCACGTCGTCCCGGAGCGCGTTCGACGCGCTCGCGGCCGACTCCGTGCGCGGCGCGGCCGCGACGGACGCGCGGCGGAGGACGGTGCTCCTCGGCTACAGCGGGTGGGGGCCAGGGCAGCTCGAGCGGGAGATCGCCTCGGGCGCGTGGCTGCCGGTGCCCCTCGACGAGCGGATCCTGTTCGACGTGGCGGCGGAGCAGCGCTGGGAGAGGTCGTATGGCCTGCTCGGGCTGCGCCCGATTGAGGTCCTATCAATGCGCAGCATCGGCGAGGCCTGAGGGGCCTTCGCTGCTTCTGGGAAAGAGCGGGGGGCTGATTGACGCGGGGGACGCGAGGACGAAGGTTGGTGTGCCGTCGGGCGCGCGGGGGGGACGCCGCACGGAGGCCGCTCGCGGCGCTGTTGACGGGGCATCGAGCCAAGAGTGCACGACACGAGAGGAGCCATGATGGAGATCAATATCGGAATCGACGCCAAGGACCGCGAGCAGATCGGCGCGGGGCTGGGCCGTGTCCTCGCCGACACGTACACGCTCTATCTGAAGACACACAACTTTCACTGGAACGTCACAGGGCCCATGTTCCAGACGCTGCACCTCATGTTCGAGCAGCAGTACAACGAGCTGGCGCTCGCCGTGGACCTCGTCGCCGAGCGCATCCGCGCCCTCGGCCTCCCCGCGCCGGGGACGTACAAGCAGTTCGTGGCGCTCGCCTCCATCAAGGAGGAGGACGGCATCCCCAAGGCCACCGACATGATCAAGCGCCTCGTCGAGGGCCACGAGACGGTCGCGCGCACCGCGCGCGAGATCTTCCCGGTCGCCGAGAAGGCCAACGATCAGCCCACCTGCGACCTGCTCACCCAGCGCCTGCAGCTCCACGAGAAGACCGCGTGGATGCTGCGCAGCCTGCTCGAGTGATTCCCGGGACGCCCGGGGCCGCTGAGCGCGGCCCGCGCCGGCGCGGCGCCCTCTCCGGCGGTGAGCTCAGGCAGGCGCGGTGAGCGCCGCCCCGCGGCTGCGCGGCAGGCGGAACCAGAAGCGACTGCCGCGCCCAGGGCAGCTCTCCACGCCGGCCACGCCGCCGTGCGCCTCGACGATCTCCCTGACGATCATGAGCCCCAGGCCGGTGCCGCCGACGCTGTGCTCGGCCCTCTGGTAACGCTGGAACAGCGTGGCCGCGACCTCCGGCGCGACGCCGCGGCCCGTGTCCTCGAGCGAGACCTCAACGCAGCGCGGCTTCACCTCGACCCGCGCCGCGATCGACCCGCCCGGAGGCGTGAACTTGATGGCGTTGCCGATCAGGTTGGAGAGCACCTGACCGAGCCGCCTGGGGTCGCCGAGCACCGCGGCGTCGTCCCGGCGGGCCGGGCCCGCGAACGTCTGGCCTCTCTCCTCGAGCAGCGGCCGGAAGTCCTCGATGGTGGCCCAGATCAAGCGCGCGAGATCGACCTCCTCACGGCCCATGCGGCGCCTCGCCCCCTCCAGGCTCGCGAGCTCGAGGAAGTCGTTGATCATGACGACCAGCGATTGCAGGCGCTGATCGAGCTTCTGCATGTCCCCGAGCAGGGACGGCTGCTGCGCGAGCTCCTCGCTGGCGAGCATGTTCGCGATCCGCAGCGTCATCGCGTTCAGCGGCGTGCGCAGGTCGTGCGCGACCATCGAGTAGAAATCGAGCCGCCGCTCGTCGTGCAGGCGCCGCTCGGTGACGTCGCGGAGCGAGACGATCGTGCTCTCCGCGCCGTCCAGGGGAAGCACCCTCAGCGTCGGCGAGAAGAGCCGGCCGCGGAGCTCCACATCCCCGGTCGGCAGCGCGGACTCGCCGGGCGAGGGCGGGGGACCGCCCGCGCGGAGATCGGGGATCAGCTCCGTGAGCGCCCTCCCGATCAGCGCGTCCAGTCCGACGCCGAGCGCGGCCACCGCCTGTTCGTTCGCGAAGCTGAAGCGCCCTTCCGCGTCGAGCACGAGCAGCGGATCGGGGGCTGTCTCCAGCAGCCTCCGATTGGCCATCTCGGCCCGCTCCGCGCGCTCGAGCAGCGCCCGCCAGCGGACCAGGGACGCGACGCGCGCGCGGAGCTCCTCGTCCCCGTAGGGCTTCGCGAGATAGTCATTGGCGCCCGCGGACAGCCCCTCGACGATCTGATCGGTGTGGCGGTGCGCCGTGAGCAGCAAGATGCCGAGCTTCTGGGCGCCCGCGGCCTCGGAGCGCAGGAATCGACACACCTCGACGCCGCTCACGGCCGGCATCATCCAGTCGAGGACCATCACGTCGGGCGGCGCGCAGGAGGAGAAGCGCTCCAGCGCCGCAGATCCGTCGCCGAGCACCTCCACGTCGTACTCGCGCGCAAGCACGCAGCGCGCCCGCTCGGCGTCGACAGGGCTGTCATCGACAACCCAGATCAGGCGCCGCGCGGAGCCAACGACCATTCCGCGTGGATCCTAGTAGGGCAAGGTGGGCCGTGTCAATGCGCCGGGACCGCGCCGCGCGGGCGGTGGTGGGCGGGCGAGCTCAGCCGGGCGGCGTTTCTGGCGCGGTCCCGCGCGGGCCGGGGGCAGCGGATCAGCGCCGGTGCGGGACGAGGAACCCCTCGGGGTCGACCGCCACCGCGCGCTGCTTCAGGAGGCGGCCCACGGCGCGCTTGAACGCCTTCTTGCTCAGGCCGAAGATCGCCCGGATCTCGTCCGGGCTCGAGCGGTCGCCGACCCGCGGGGCGCCCGGGCGAGCGAGCCCCGCGAGGATTCTCTGCGCGTCGCTCTCGAGCTCCTCGTGCGCGTGGCCGCGCAGCGACAGCTCGACGTTCCCGTCGGGCAGCACGCTCGTCACGCGGAACCGCGCCGCCTCGCCGCGGGCGAGCGCGTGCGGCTCGTCCGCGGGGACCAGGCCGACGAACTGGCGCTCGAGGATGACGAAGAGCCCGAGCTCCGGCTCATTGCGCCACGCCTCACCCTCGACCCACTCGTCCAGATCGAACTCGCCCTTGTCGCGCAGCATCTCGCTCACGCGCATCGTCCCCGCGAGGCGCCCGGTCCTGTCCACGACGAGCCCCACGGGGTGCCGCTGTCCGACCCGCAGATCGCGGGTCTGCTCCGCGTGCGGTATGAGCAGCTCCTTCGGCAGACCCCAGTCGACGAACGCGCCGAAGGGCGCCACGTCGGTCACCGCGAGGAAGGCGACCTCGCCGAGCGCGACCTTCGGCCGGCGCACGGTCGCGATCGGGCGATCTTCCGAGTCGAGGTGCACGAAGACCTCGAGCTCGTCTCCCTCCTTCGCCCCCTCGGGCACCTCGCCGCCCGGCAGCAGGAGCACCGGCGCGTTCGGGCGCAGGTCGCCCGGATCGGGCGAGAGGAACGCGCCCGGCGGGCCGAACCGCCGTATCGGCAGGGTCACGATGCGGCCGAGGAGGTCGTCGTAGGGCATTGGCGCGCAGTCTTGCACAGGCCGGGCGGCGCGTCGTCGGCCATAGGGCGCGTCGTCGACCACGAGGAATACGAGACTACCGGGTTCCCGATCTGCGCTTGCGCCCGAGGGGGGGCGCCGGCGCTACGGCGCGCCCCGCTTGGCATCGCCTGCCGCCCGCCCCATGCAGCGGGAGCGGCCCGGGAGACCGAGCACCACGCCGGCGCGCGGGCCGGGCTGCGAGCACCCCTTCGTGCGGCTCGGGCGAGCTCATGAGAGCCGGCCCGGCCTGCGAGCCCATCCCGGCGGACTCCTCCATGACCGACAGCTCCGGATACCGCATGTACGTGTTTCGCAGTGGCCGCCGCGACGTCCCAGGGCAGCGGCTCGTCGCCGAGCTCGCGGACGACCTCGGAGCGCTCGCCGCGCCCGCCGGCGCCGATCGCCGTCGCGGGGTCGTGCTCCGCGCCTTGATCCGCGCCGGCGAGGTCGAATCCATCCTCGCTGACGCCGGCGCGGGAAGCGCCTCCCTGCTGGCGGGGCTCACCGACGACCTCGCCGCCATGCTCGTCGGCGGTGACGACGCGGGCGCGCTCGCGATCTCGGACGGTCCGACGTCCGACCACGAACGGTCCGACGTCTGGCCACGGACGGCCAGACGTCTGACCACGCCCGCGGCGCTCGCGTCGATCGATATCCCGGCGACGGTCCCGAGCTCGCCGCCCGAAGGGTTCTCCTTCTATGCGCTCCACCCGCTCGATTTCGCCCGGCTCGCCGAGCGGCTCGCGTCCCCCCCGGCGCCGGTCCGGGTCGTCGGGATCCGCAGCATCGGCACCACCCTGAGCGCGGTGACGGCCGCGGCGCTCCGCCGGCAGGGGATCCGGGCGGGTCGCATCACCGTGCGCCCGTCCGGACACCCCTACGATCGCCGGGTCGAGCTCGGCGCCCGGGAGCTCCGGTGGGTCCAGGACGGCATCGCCGAGGGCGCGCAGTTCTGGGTCGCCGACGAGGGGCCGGGCTTCAGCGGCTCGTCGTTCCTCTCCACCGGCGACGCCCTGGCCGGCGCCGGCGTCCCGCGCGGGAACATCGTTTTCCTCGGCTCCCGCGCGGCGGACCCCGACGCGCTCGTCGCGCCCGACGGCGCCCGCCGCTGGCGGTCCTTCCGCGCGGAGCGCGTCGAGTGCGGGACGCAGCTCCCTGGCGATGCAGGCGAGTTCATCGGCGCCGGGGCGTGGCGCCACCGCTGCTATGATGACGAGTCGGGCTGGCCGCCGTCCTGGACGTCCATGGAGCGCCTCAAGTGCCTTTCCCGTGACGGCAGCCGGATTCTCAAGTTCGAAGGGATGGGCCGCTATGGGTCCGAGTGTCTGGAGCGGGCTCGCGGCGTCGCTCAGGCCGGCTTCGGTCCGGAGCCGCGTGACGAAGGGCAGGGCTTCCTCTCGTATCCGTGGCTCCCCGGCCGGCCGCTCCAGGCAGGCGATCTGTCCGCCGCCGTGCTGGAGCGCCTCGCCGACTACTGCGCCTTCCGCGCCTCGGCCTTCCCCGTCCCGAGCCCCGTGACCGACGAGCTCATTGCGATGGCGCGCTCCAATTTCTCAACAGAAATGGGAATTGAGCTCCCGTGGGAGCTCCACCTGGAGATGGCGCGCCCCGTGCTCGTGGACGGCAAGATGGATCCTCACGAGTGGCTCGGATCCCCCTCCGGCGAGCTCTTCAAGGTGGACGCGTCCGGGCATGGCGACGATCACTTCCTCCCTGGCCCCACGGACATCGCCTGGGATCTCGCCGGGGCGATCCTCGAGTGGCGGATGGCGCCCGACGCCCGGCGCGCCTTCCTCGAGCGCTACCGCCGCCGCTCCGGCGATGACGCGGAGCGGCGCCTGCCTGCGTATCTGATGGCCTATGCGCTCCTGCGCCTCGGGGTTGCCGCGATGGCCGCGGCGTCGCTCCCGGACGAGGGCGAAGCGCGGCGCCTCCTCGCGGCGCGACATCGCTATCGCGCCTTCCTGATCGATGGACTCGGCCCCGCGGCCCCTCCGGGCGCTCTCGGGTAGCGCCGCTGGTGCGGCTACGGCGCTCACGTCTCATGCTCATTTCTTTCCTGACGCTGCTGTACGGAATTTCCGCGATGGTGCGGAGAGCGTTGCGGCGATAGGTTCACGGCGTAGTATCCCTGATTCTCCCGCGGCAGTCCTCTCGCGGAAGCTGTTTCGAGCGCCACGCCCGTAGCTGACCGAAGAACGCAAGCCATGCTCAAGCGCCTGATCCTCATTGCCAGCTCCTCTTCGAGCAGCGATGAACCCTGGGCCCGTGGGACACCGCTGCTCTCCACCTCCGACAAGGCGGCGCTCTCCCGGGAGTTCCCCGGCGTGGAAATCGACGCCCCCTGTCCGCCGGGGGACGAGCCCCACGCGGCCGTCGACGCCCGCGCCTGGCGCGCCTCGGCGCTCGATCTGTGGGCGCTCGACACCCACCTGCACGCGCTCGACGCCCGCGGCCCCTTCGGCCTCCGGCTCGGGGGGCTCGATCGCGAGAGCGCCGCGCGCGCGGCCTACGAGGTCCTCACCCGCTGTCAGCGCTTCATCCGCAGGAGGAACCTCGCCTCGGCGACCGCGCTCTTCGCCCGGGTCCTCGGGCGGCACCGGGAGCTTCACGATCTCGACAGGCCGCTTGTCCGGGCCGACTACGATCATGCGATCGACGTCTGGCAATGGATGCTCCGCCTCGATCCGCGCGCCGGCGTGGCCGCGCAGGCGGCGGCGCTCTTCCATGACGTGGAGCGGCTCGTCTCCGAGGCGAACGTCCGGATCGAGCACCGGGCCGTGGACTACCAGGCCTTCAAGGACGAGCACGCGCGGCGCGGGGCGGCCCTCGCGTGCGCCGCGCTCGCCGGGGTCGGGCTCCCGCCCGAGGTCCTCGAGCGGATCGGCGCCCTGGTGGGGTCGCACGAGCGGCCGGGGGACGACGCCGAGCTCGCCCTGCTCAACGACGCCGACGCGCTCTCGTTCTTCTCGCTGAACAGCGCCGGGTTCGTCGATTACTACGGTCCCGAGCACACCCGCGCCAAGGTGGCGTACACGCTCCGCCGCCTCCGGCCGGAGGCGAGGGCGCACTTGCCGCGCATCCGCTGCCGCCCCGAGGTGGAGGCGATGGTCCTGGGCGAGCCGAGGCGGACATCGGCGCCTGCCCCGGCGGAGACGCAGGCCTAGAGGAGGGCCGGGTTCGCCATGAGGCTCGTCATCTTCGGTCTGACGATCAGCTCGTCCTGGGGCAACGGCCACGCGACGCTGTGGCGCGGCGTGATCGACGCCCTCGGGCGGGCCGGGCACCGCGTCACCTTCTTCGAGCGCGACGCTCCGTATTACGCCGCGCACCGGGATCTATGCTCGCTCTCGCACGGCAACGAGCTCCGGCTCTACACCTCGTTCGACGACATCCTCCCCGAGGCCCGGCGCGCCGTCCGGGAGGCGGACGCGGCGATGGTGACCTCGTACTGTCCCGACGGCGGCGCGGCGACCGAGGTGGTCCTCGGGTCGCGCGGTCTCAAGGTCTTCTATGACCTCGACACGCCGGTCACCCTGGATCGGCTCGATGCGGGCCAGTCGGTCGGGTACATCGGTCCGCGGGGCCTCGTCGATTTCGACTGCGTGCTCAGCTACACGGGCGGCGCGGCGCTCGATCAGCTCCGGGCGAAGCTCGGCGCCCGGCGGGTGTTCCCGCTCTACGGCAGCGCCGACCCCGAGGTGCACCGCCCTGTCGCGCCGCGGGAGGAGCTCCGCGGGGACCTCTCGTACCTCGGGACGTACGCCGCCGACCGGCAGGAGGCGCTCTCTGCCCTCTTTCTCGAGGCGGCGAGGCGGCTGCCGCAGAAGCGGTTCGTCATCGGTGGTTCGCTCTACCCCGAGAATTTCCCGTGGGCGGAGAACATCTATTACATGCGCCATGTGGCGCCGCCGGATCACCCGGCGTTCTATTGCTCCTCGCCGCTGACGCTCAATGTCACCCGGGGCGCGATGGCGGCGATGGGGTACTGTCCTTCCGGGCGGCTCTTCGAGGCGGCCGCGTGCGGGACGCCGATCCTGAGCGACAGCTGGGAGGGCCTCGACCGGTTCTTCACGCCGGGAGAGGAGATCCTCGTGGCGACGACCACGGACGAGGCCGTCGCGGCGCTCTCGCGGCCGGCGGCCGAGGTCGCGGCCATGGCCCGCGCGGCGCGCGAGCGGGTGCTCGCGGAGCACACCGCGGCGAGGCGCGCGGCGGAGCTCGTGGCGATCCTCGAGTCGGTCTCGGCTCAATGAAGGAACGGGAAGGAAAGGAGAGGACGATGTGGGGAGTGATCCCGGCCGCGGGCCTGGGGAGCAGGATCCAGCCGCTCGCGTTCTCGAAGGAGCTGCTCCCGGTGGGGACGCGCAGGGACGGCGACGTGGAGCGGCCGCGCGCGGTCAGCGAGTACCTCATCGATCGGATGATCCTCGCCGGCGCGACCCGGATCTGCATGGTGATCTCGCCGGGCAAGTCGGATATCGTCGAGTATTACGGCGCGAGCGTCGGCCCGGCGCACATCTGTTATGTTGTGCAGCCGGTCGCCGCCGGGCTCTGTGACGCCATCTTCCGTGCGCTCCCCTGGCTCCAGCCGGAGGAGGAGGTCCTCGTGGGGCTCCCCGATACGGTCTGGTTCCCGGAGCACGGGCTCCGCTCGCTCGACGGCGGGGGCCTCTCGTTCCTGCTCTTTCCGGTCGAGCATCCGGAGCTCTTCGACGCGGTGGTCACCGACGAGCAGGGCAGGGTGCTCGAGATCCAGGTCAAGCAGCGGGACGCGCGCTCGCGGTGGGTCTGGGGCGCCTTCAAGCTCACGGGGGCGGTGATGCGGGAGCTCCACGACCTCTGGTGCGAGCGCGGGCGGACGGATCCGTACATCGGGACGCTGGTGAACGCATACCTCGCCCGCGGCGGCAGCGCGCGGGCGGTGCGGGCCGGCGAGGCGTATGTCGACGTGGGGACGCTGCATGGCTACCGCGAGGCCATCCAGCTCCTCAGCGGCGGGGTCGAGTGATCGGAGGAGCCATGGAGAGGAGCGTGCGGAGCGTTGACAGAGCGGCGAAGTGGACACGGGAGCAGATCCAGGAGCGCGTGCGCGGGCTCGGGCGGTGGTTTCACAACATCGATCTCGGCGGGGTGAAGACGGCGCCGGACCATTTTCTTGGCGACTATCCCGCGTTCAAATGGAAGAGCTTCGCCCACGCGATCCCGGCGGATCTCACGGGCAAGACGGTCCTCGACATCGGCTGCAACGCGGGCTTCTACTCGCTCGAGATGAAGCGGCGCGGGGCGGCGCGGGTCCTCGGGATCGACAGCGACGACGACTACCTGGCGCAGGCGCGCTTCGCCGCGGAGGTCTCCGGAGCGGACATCGAGTTCCGAAACGTCTCCGTGTACGACGTCGGGAGCCTCGGAGAGCGCTTCGATCTGGTGCTCTTCATGGGCGTCCTGTACCACCTCCGCCACCCGCTGCTCGCGCTCGATCTGCTGCACGAGCACGTGGTCGGGCAGACGCTTGTCTTCCAGAGCATGCAGCGCGGCAGCGCCGAGGTGACGCCGCTCCAGGAGGACTATCCCTTCTCCGAGAAGCGGATCTTCGACGAGGTGGGCTATCCCCGGCTCCACTTCGTGGAGCACAGCTACTCGCACGACCCGACCAACTGGTGGGTGCCCAACCGCGCTTGCGCGGAGGCGATGCTGCGGAGCGCCGGCTTCGAGATCGTGAATCACCCCGAGCCCGAGGTGTACATCTGCCGCCGCCGCGAGAAGGCGGACGGCGCGCCGGGCGCGGTCTACCCGGGCAGGCGAGCCGGCATGAAGGGAGAGCAGGCATGATCGAAGCGGTGATGCTCTGGAACGAGCCCAACAACAAGTCGCACTGGGATTTCGAGATCGATCCCGAGTGGACGACGTACGGGTCGATGGTGAAGCTCGCCGCGGACGCGATCCGGAGCGAGCGCCCTCATCTGCCCTGCGTGCTGGGCGGCATCTCGCCGATCGATCCCGGGTTCATCGCCAACATGGGCTGTCAGGGCGTGCTCGATCACGTCGACGTTGTCGCGGTGCACGGCTTCCCGCTCGACTGGAACCACTGGCAGCTCCACGAGTGGCCGAGCAAGCTCGAGGAGATCCGCGCGGTGACCGACAAGCCGCTCTGGATCACCGAGATCGGCGTCTCCACGTTCGGCGCCGAGGAGGTGCAGGAGTTCGGCCTCAGGCGGAGCGCCGAGCTGCTCCGCGGCAAGGTGGATCGGGTCCACTGGTACAGCCTCTACGATCTGCCGCGCGCGTGGCCGGCGACGACCCGGCATCGCGAGGCCGAGGGCTCGTCGTACTACCGGCATTTCTACATGGGCCTGCTCCGCGAGGACGGGACGCCCAAGCGCGCGCTCCGGCTCTTTCCGGAGTGCACCCCCGATTTCGGTCTGTGCCAGTGGTTCCACTTCGAGGATCACCGGCTGGACGACGCGGTGGAGTGGCTGAAGAAGCTCGGGGTGCGCCATCTCCGCACCGGCCTGAGCTGGGCAGACAGCCTCCGTCCCGGCGCCGAGGCATGGTTCGACCGGCAGATGAAGGCGCTCGATCCGTTCGACGTGACCCTGACCTACTGTTTCACCCCGGAGCACGCCGGCGTCCGGCCGCACCACACGAGCCCCCCGCAGCGGATCGAGGAGTTCGCCGAGTTCTGTGCCCGCATGACGCGGCGCTATGTAGGTTAGGCGGCGTGTGGGCCGAGAGGCCCGTGTCTCGCGTTGTCGGCGCACGTCCGTGCCGCCTGCGGGCTGTCCTTACAGTTTCGTCCGGGCTCGCCTGTTCGTCTGTCCGCGATTGACGCGCCCATCTGGCGCGCCGCGTAGCCGTTTGGTAGGGTGGAGATCGCCGAGTCCTGCGCCCGGATGACCGGGCGTCACGCACTCCAGGTGGCTCATGTCCCACGTTGCGAGCAGCCCGAAGCGAGAGAGGCCCGAGGAGCACGGCGGCTCCTCGGGGGGATCCGACAGGCGCGCCGGGCCCTGCGGCAGGCTCCTTGTGGCGCGGGAGGCGCTGTCGTGAACCTCGCCGCGCTCCGCAGCCAGGGCCGTACGCCGCCGGAGCTCGCGTGGCCGCCGTTCTCGTGGCTCTCGTCGGGGCGGGCGCCGCGCTGCCTCGTCGTGGTCGCCCATCCGGACGACGAGACCCTCGGGCTCGGCGCGCGGATCGGCCGGCTCCACCCGATCGAGGTCGTCCATGTGACCGACGGGGCGCCCCGTGACAGCCGCTTCATGCCGCCGGAGCTCGTCGAGATCGGGCGCGAGCGCTACACCGCCCTCCGGCGCGACGAGGCGGCCCGCGCGCTCGCCCTGGGCAACGTGCCGGCGTCGAGGCTCAGGTGCCTCGGCGCGGTCGATCAGGAGGCCATCGAGGAGGCCCCGAGCCTCGCCCGGAAGCTCCTCGAGCTGTTCGCCCGGACGCGGCCCGAGGTGGTGTTCACCCACCCGTACGAAGGCGGCCATCCCGATCACGACGCGGCGGCGCTCGCTGTGCATTCGGCCGCGGTGCTCGCCCTGTGGAACGGCGTCACCTCGCCGCTGATCTTCGAGGCGGCCTCGTACCACGGCGCGCGGGGTCATCTCGTCACCGGCGAGTTCATTGCGCACCTCGGCGTCCCCGAGATCGCCCTCCGGCTCTCGGACGAGGAGGCGTCGCGCAAGCGGGCCATGCTGGCCTGCTTCACCAGCCAGCGCGAGACGCTCGCCCCGTTCGCCGCCGAGGTCGAGCGTTTCCGGCCCGCGCCCGCCTACGATTTCCGGAGGCCTCCGCACGACGGGGCGCTCCATTACGAGCGCCTCGGCTTTCCGATCGACGGCGCGCGCTGGCGGAAGCTCGCCGTGAAGACGCTCACGCTGCTCGGCCTCGAGCGTGAGCCGTGCCTCTGACGGTCCTGCACGTCGGCTATCCGCTCGCGCCCGTGGGACCGGACGCCGTCGGCGGCGCCGAGCAGGTGCTCTCGATGCTCGACGAGGCGCTCTCGCGCGGAGGCCACCGGTCGATCGTGGTCGCCCCGGAGGGCTCGTCGTGCGCGGGGACGCTGGTCGCCACGCCCGCGCCTCCGCCGGGCGCGGTCCTCGACGAGGCGGCCAGGGAGCACGCCTGGCGCCACCACCGGAGCGCCATGGCCCGGGCGCTGGATCGGTATCCGATCGACCTCGTCCACCTGCACGGCGTCGATTTCGATCGCTACCTGCCCGAGCCCGGCGTGCCCGTGCTCGCGACGCTGCATCTCCCGCCGAGCTTCTATTCGCCGGCGGTGTTCCGGATCGAGCGCCCGAGGACGTTCCTCCATTGCGTCTCCGCGACGCAGCGACGCGCCTGTCCGCCGGGGGCGCGGCTCCTGCCCGAGATCCCGAACGGCGTCCGGCTGGAGCATTACCGGCCGAGGCGGTACCGGCGCGGCTTCGCGCTCGCGCTCGGCCGGATCTGCCCGGAGAAGGGGGTTCATGTGGCGATCGAGGCCGCGGTCCGCGCCGGGTCGCCGCTGCTCATCGCCGGGCAGGCGTTCGGCTACGAGGAGCACACGCGGTATCTCCGGGAGGTCCTGCTGCCGATGCTGGGCGGCGCCGGGCCGGTGCGGCGCTTCCTGGGCCCGGTCGGCCTCGTCCGGAAGCGTCGTCTGCTCGGGGCGGCCCGGTGTCTGCTGGTCGCGAGCCTGGTCCAGGAGACCAGCTCCCTCGTCGCCATGGAGGCGCTCGCCTCGGGCACGCCGGTGATCGCGCTCCGCGGCGCCGGCGCGCTGCCGGAGATCGTGGAGCACGGCCGGACGGGGTACCTTGTGGACGGCGCCGGGGAGATGGCCGAGGCCATGGCGACGGTGGACCGGCTCGACCCGGCCGAGTG
>JAICEP010000076.1 GCA_025924095.1 Sorangium sp. | reverse complement strand
TGCCACGACGGGCGCCCCGGCTGCGGGCACGGCTGCATCGCCTGCCACGACGGGCGCCGCGGCTGCATCGCCTGCCGCGCCGGCTGCGGGCACCACCGCCGCCCCGGCGATGGACGGCCCGACCTACGCGGTGCGGCTACGCGATCTGGAGCAGCGCATCGATGAACTCAAGGAGCAGATCCGCCGCAGCCATACGCGGCTCTCGCTCCTCAGCGACACGATCCTCTCCGGGGGCGGCGCCGGCTCGCGCGCCTCGATCCGGTTCAACAACGAGCTGTCGAGCGCGTTCCGCGTGACCCGCGTGCTGATCGTCCTGGATGGTGCCGTCCAGTACAACAAGACCGATCAGTCGGGCGCCCTCGCCGAGCAGACCGAGATCCCGATCTTCAACGGCTCGGTTCCGCCGGGGGATCACACCCTCCAGGTGCTCGTGAACCTGCAGGGCAACGGCTACGGGGTGTTCTCCTACCTCCGCGGCTACCGCTTCGAGGTGCGCTCCAGCCACTCCTTCACGGCGGTCGAGGGGAAAACGATGAACCTCCAGGCGGTCGCGTTCGAGAAGGGGGGGGTCACGACCCCGCTCGAAGAGCGCCCGGCGGTCCGCTTCGTCGAGAAGATTGTGAGCGGCCTCTCGGATGCTTCCGGGCAGCCGGCCGCCGCCGCGGGTGGCAAGTAGGTTCGAGCTCGTTAGGACAAGTCGCCATGACCTGGGACTCCGGATCGCGGGTTACCCCTGCCTTGCTTGGCCTGCTCCTGCTCGGCGCGGCCACGACCGTGGCCCCTGCCGACGCGTGGGCCCTGGACTCCGAGCGCGCCTACACGAGCGCGTCTCAGCAGATCAGCGGCGTCGCCTCCGGGCTGGGCGCCATCCAGGCGGCGATCCAGAAGTCCCGCGGCGAGCAGCGCACCCCGGCGCAGCGCATCGCGGACGCCGTCCTGCTGATGGGCTCCAGGGACTACGAGCGCGCGGCGAACGTGCTGAACCAGGTGGTCGAGAAATACCCTGACCATCCGACGGCCTTCCCGGACGCGCTCACGCTGCTCGGCGAGACGTACTTCCGCTCGAAGCAGTACCTCTCGGCCCGCCGCGCGTTCCAGCGGATCGTCGCGAGCAGCGCCGAGCCGCGCTTCGCCGCTTACCAGGCGAAGGCGCTCGGACGGCTCGTGGACATCTGCCTCCGGATCAAGGATTACGACGCCCTCGACGCCATTTTCGCGTCGATGAACAACATCCCGTCCTCCGCGGCGGGGAGCGCCCTCTCGTACGCGCGCGGCAAGGGCCTCTACGTGAAGAAGGACTTCGCCGGCGCGAAGGCTGCGCTCGGCGCGGTCGACCCGCGGAGCGAGTACTTCCACCAGGCGAGATACCTGCTCGGCCTCATCGCGGTGAAGGAAGCGACGCCCCCGCCGGAGCCGCTCAAGGAGGGCGACGTGCCCCCGGCGGTGCCCAAGACCCGCTACGTCGCCGCGATCGACCTGTTCCAGAAGGTGACGCAGCTGCCGGCCGACACCCTGGAGCACCGGCGCGTCATCGACCTTGCGTGGCTCGCGATCGGGCGGCTCTTCTACGAGGCCGACCAGTGGGCGCAGGCCGTGCAGGCGTACGGCCACATCGACCGCGTCTCGCCCGAGTTCGGGACCATGCTCTACGAGCTCGCCTGGGTGTACGTCCGCCTGGGCGACGTGGATCGCGCCCAGCGATCGCTCGAGATCCTCGCCATCGCCGAGCCGGACAGCCAGAACATCGCGGACGGCTCGTTGCTCCGCGGCGACCTGATGCTGCGCGCCGGCCGCTTCGAGAAGGCGCTGAAGGTGTACGAGGGCGTCCGCGCCACCTACGACCCGATGCGCGCGCGCGTGGACGCCTTCCTCGGCTCGACGAGCGATCCCGCGGTCTACTACGACAAGCTGAGCCAGGAGCAGCTCGAGGCGCTCGACACGACCTCCGCGCTCCCGCCGCTCGCGGTGCAGTGGGCGCGCGAGGCCGAGGATGGTCCGGCTGCGTTCGCGGTCATCGACGACATCCACTACTGCCGCGAGCTGATCAAGCAGTCGAACGAGCTCATCGAGAAGCTGAACGCCGTGCTCAGCTCGCCCAACCGGGTGCGCGCGTTCCCGGAGCTCAAGGCCGGCGAGGAGAGGGCGCTCGCGCTGCTCAACCGGGTCGCGCTCGCGCGCCTCGCGCTCGGCCAGGGCATGGACGACGTGGAGGACGGCTCGCTCTCGGGCGAGATCGGCAGCGTCCGCGCGCGGCGCCGCGCGCTGGAGAAGCGCCTCTCGCGGGTGCCCGTCACCGACGGTGACTTCCAGGATCGCGAGACGCAGGCGCTCAAGCAGTGGAACACCCAGTCGCAGCGCCTCCAGCAGCTGACGCTGCAGATGGACACGCTGCAGGCGACGGTCAACGGGCTCAGGCGGCTGCTCCGCGAGGGGCCGCACGCCGGGGTCGTCCGAGATCCCGCGAGCATCGCCCGGTTCGAGCACGAGCTCGCGCAGAACGAGCGCGACCTCGCGCTCTACCGCCAGCAGGCGGACGTGCTCCGCAAGCAGGTGAGCGCGGGCCGGGTCCAGGTCGGCTTCGGCGATCAGCGCTTCATCGAGGACGCGCAGACGCGCAAGGCGCACCGCGACGCTCTGACGCGCGAGGTCGCGCTGGCCGCGGCGGGCGCCGGCGGCCCGGATCTCGCGGCGTACGCGCAGCGGATCACGCCGGTGCTCCGCGCCGGCGACGCGGCGGACGCGAAGGTCGAGGCGGCGCTCCGCGAGATCGAGGGAGAGGTCGCCCAGAAGTCCTCGGGCCTCCGGCAGATCGTCAGCCGGGAGACGGCGAGCGTCGTGCATTACTCGGTGCAGCTCGACGCGCTCGACCGGGAGGCGCGCCTCGTCGTCGGCGAGGTCGCGATGCGAAACTTCGGCCTCGTCCGCGACAGGCTGAAGAACATCATCCTCCGCGCCGACGTCGGCATCACCGAGGAGGCGTGGGAGGTCCGCGAGGAGCAGATGACGCGTGTTCGCAGCCTGCAGGTCGAGCGCGCCCGTGAGGATCGGCTCCTCAAGGAGGAGCTCAACGAGGTCCTCGACGACAGCGGCGATCCGGAGGACGAGAAGTGAGCAAGGAGCAGGGCGGCGCGAGCGCGCCGCAGAACGCTGACGCACCGCGCGCAGGGGCAGGGGCGCAGATCCTCGAGCCCGGGGCGCGCGTGCCGCTCGGCGACGGCGTGAGAACGGGGCGCCGTCGCCCGCGCGGCGCGCTCGGGGTTGCCAGCCTTGCCCTGGTGCTGGCGGTCGCGCCCCTCGCGCGCTCGCAGCCAGGCGGCCAGCCGTCGCCCGGGCCGGCGGCCTCCGTCGCTCCTGCGGCCGCGCCGACCACGGCCTCGCCGGGGGCCGCGGCGCCGGCCTCGCCTGGGGTCGGGGCGCCTGCTGCGCAGGCCGGAGCCGCCCCTGCGCCGGCGGCGCTGCCGCCGGCGCAACCCTTCGCGCCGCCCATGTCCGTCGGGCGCAAGCAGGCGCCGCCGCCTCCACCTCCGACGTCCGCGCAGCTCGCCGCGCTCGCCGCGCTCGAGAAGGAAGCGTCCGCCTACGAGAGCGCGGCCCGCGACTACCGGAGCGCCATCACGCGCATCGTGCAGCACCACTACGAGGACAGGCGCCGCCGCATCCTCTCGTCGCTCGACCGGGAGATCGAGACGGAGCGGAAGGACCTCCGCGACGCCCGGGAAGAGGCGATCCGCCGGCTCGAGGTGTTCGTCCAGCGCTACAGCGGCCCGAACGCTCACCCCGAGAACACCCCCGACGCGATGTTCCGCTTGGCCGCGCTCTACGAGGAGCGCGCGCGCACCGACACCGACGCGAGCGAGGATCTCAGCCTCGCGCTGCTCCCGGCCATCGCGCTCTACAAGCGCGTCATCAACGAGTTCCCTCAGTACCGCGAGCTCGCCGGGATCTATTACTACCTCGGCCATGCGCTGAACGATTCGGTCCGGTTCCCCGAGGCGCAGCAGGTGTGGCGCTCGCTCGTGTGCCACGACAGGTATCCCTATCCCGTCGCGCCCGACCCGAAGGATCCGGCGCGCGACACGGTCGGCAAGCTCCCGCAGGACCACGACGACGATTACTGGACCGGCTGGGAGGCGCGCCACCCGACGCCCATCGGCTCCACGCCGGGCGGCCGGGCGATCCAGCCCGCCCGCAGGGCCGCGCGGGGGACGGCCCCCGTCGTCGAGGACGAGACGGCCTACGTCGCTCCGTATCCTGACGATTGCCAGCCGATCCCGCAGAAGACGGCGCTCGGCGCCGAGCCACGCTACATCGCCGAGGTCTGGTGGCAGATCGGCGACTACCATTTCAACGAGATCGACCGCGCCGGCGGCCCGTTCAACTACAACAGGGCGGAGTCGTCCTACCGGCAGTCCATCAAGTACAAGAAGCCTCCTGTCCACGGCGTCGCGATGTACAAGCTCGCCTGGACGTACTTCAAGCAGCAGCGCTACGAGACGTCGGTACGCCAGTTCATCGAGCTGCTCCGCTACACCGACGAGCAGGAGAAGCTCACGGGCGATCCAGGCGCGGATTTCCGGGCGGAGGCGTACACCTACATCGCCGGCTCGCTCACGTACCTGGACTTCGTCGGCCCCGGACCGGAGGAGCCTTACATCCCGCGCAACGACGTCCTCGACGTCGAGACCGACCCGCGCATGGCCGAGCAGAAGATGCGGATCGCCATCGAGCGCGTCCAGGATCCCAAGCTGATCCCGCAGGATCAGAAGTGGACGGTCGAGATCTACAAGGCGCTCGCGCTGGAGTTCAAGGAGCTCAACCAGTACCGGAACACGGTGGAGGTGAGCGAGATCATCCTCCAGAAGTGGCCGATGCACCGCGACGCGCCCGTGATCCAGAACCAGATCGCGGACATCTACGACACGCTCACGTCGCAGTCGCGCGAGGGGACGGCCGAGCGGGCGATGAACTCGGCGAAGGCGCTCGAGGCGCGGACGAAGCTCGCCCAGTACGTCGGCACGACCCCGTGGGTCGAGGCCAACAAGGACGATCCTGAGGCGATCCAGACCGCCGAGCGGCTCGTGCGCGGCGGGCTCCGCCGGGCTGCCGCCGATCACACAAACGCGGGCAGCGCCCTCGTGCAGCAGGCGCTGACCGTCAGCGAGAAGGAGACGCGCGACCCGATCTTCGAGCGGGCGCTCGGCGAGTATCGCCTCGCCGCGCAGGGCTGGGCCGGCTACCTGGCCCAGGACGAGAACGCTCCGGACGCGTACGAGAGCCGGTACTGGCTGGCCGACGCGCACCACATGGTCGTCGTGATCGCGGTGGCCATGGATCGCTCGCCCACCCCGCAGGAGGTCGAGCTGGCGAGGAGCTCTGCGGTCAGCGTGCGGGACTCCAACGAGGACGACAAATACCTGCAGCCCGCGGCGTACATGGTCGTCGACACCGCCCACCAGGCGCTGCTGGATCGGCACAAGCTCTTCCAGCGGACGAACGGCGCCGAGGGGCTCGAGCCGCGCGAGAAGGTCAAGATCGTCGGCGAGGGCGACGAGCAACGCGTGATCGCCGAGCCGCTGCCCCCGCAGGTCCAGGCGTCCGTTGCCGCCCGGGACGAGTACATCCAGCGCGTCCCGCCCGCGCTCGACGCCCCGAAGAACATCGATCTCTATGCGTTCCAGGCGGCCGACTACTACTTCCTTTACGGCCAGTTCGCCGAGGCGCGCAGGCGGCTCGAGCCCATCTACAACGCGCAGTGCGGCAAGACGGAGTTCGGCTACAAGGCGTGGGAGCGGCTCACGACGATGTCGAACCTCGAGAACAACGTCGAGCAGAGCCGCAAGCTGGCCGAGGCGGCGCTCACGCGGAGCTGCGCTGTCAGCGAGGAGCAGAAGCTGAAGGAGGGCGACATCGCCCGGCCGACGATCTCGCGCGGCTACTACCTCGACGCTGCCCGGGCCTTCGAGAAGGCCGAGAAGATGCCGGACGGCCCGGCGCGCGTCGCCGCCTGGCGCGAGGCTGCGGCGCTCTACAAGGTCGCGCTCGAGAAGGCGCCGGCCCGCGACGAGGCGCCTGAGGCCGCGATGAACGGCGCCTACTGCTACAAGCAGGTGGGCGACTACGACCAGGCCATCGCGATGTACTCCCTGTTCATCAAGGAGTACGGAAACGAGGAGAACCTGGCGAAGCTCGAGAAGGGCGATCCGGACGCGAACCCTCCGAAGAACCCCGATCCGAAGCGCTACGCCGAGCGGGTGAAGTACCTGAAGCAGGCCTACGACGCGCTCTCCGCGGCGTATGTCCTCTTCTTCAACTACCGCAGCGCGGCCGAGACCTACGACACCATCGCGCGCAACACGCGGTTCGAGCAGGCGGCGCGCCGGGACGCAGCCCGGAACTCGGTGCTGCTCTACGCGAACATCGGGGAGCGCGACAAGATGACCGCCTCGCGCGCCACCTTCATGAGCCTGAACCCGCCCCCCGAGCAGAAGGCCGACATCGACTTCCTCGTCGCGTCGGCGGACCTGAAGGCCTGGGACGAGCAGGGGTCCGACGAGGGCCCGAACCGCGCTGCGCGCACCAAGGCCATGCAATCGATGGAGGCCTATTATGCGGCCAACAAGAACAACCCGGCCGCGCGCGGGTATGTCGTCCAGGCGGCCTACCACGCGTCCAAGATGCGCAGCGCCGCCGCCGATCCGAAGGCGCGGGACTGGTGCAAGAACACCATGACGGCGTTCACGTCGTTCCGGAGCTCGGCGACCGGCGACAAGCCGAAGGCCCTGGGATCGGTGCAGGCCGACATGGCCGCGGAGTGCGCCTACAAGGCCATCGATGATCGCATCAAGGCCGAGTTCGACTACGACACGGGGCACCACCGCTACGAGGGGGTCATCGATCAGGTGAAGCGGGCCTTCGAGGCCGACATCACCAAGGCCAACGACCGGTACTGGAAGGAGCTCCAGGAGGTCATCGCCGCCTATGAATCGCGGCAGTGGTCGGTCGCCGCGCGCGCGCGGCAGGGCTCGCTCTACGACTCCTGCCGCACGGGCCTCTACAACGCGCGCCCGCCGGGCCTGAGGCTCTACACGGACAAGGAAGAGAAGCTGCTCAAGCTCGCCGAGACGAGCGATCGCGAGGATCTCCAGGAGACGGCCGACGCGCTCCGTCAGAACCGGCGCGAGCAATGGCGCGCGGCGCGCGAGCGGCTCCTCACCGACGCCGACAAGGCGATGGTCAAGTTCTACGTCGAGTCCGTCGTCTGGGCGAAGGCGTGGAAGGTCCGGAATCCGGCGGTGGATTATGCGATCCAGCGGCTCGCGTTCTTCACGGACATCCTCGGCGACGCCAAGCTCCGCGAGTGGAGCCAGGGGATCATCGACCCCGAGACGAAGCGTCCGTTCGAGTACAAGGATGGCCTCTTCCTCCGGACGCGGCCCGGCATGACCCCGCCGCTCGCGCCCGACGGCCTCCCCCTGCCCCTGCCGGTCGTCCCATGAAGCGCCGCCTCTCTGTCACCCTCTTCGTCAGCCTGCTTGCGGTCGTGTCGCCGTTCGTCCTCGCGTCCTGCGGCGACGAGGCGACGCCGCCGCCCAAGGTGCCCACCCGCCCCATGACGGGTCCTGGCGCGGCTCCGCCCGTCCAGGCGCCGTACGGCATGAACGACGCGCCGAGCTCGACGCGGCCGTACGACCAGCCTGCCCAGGCCACGCATCCGGCCATGAACGCCCGGGCGGCGGCGTTCTACCAGGGCGGCCTGCAGTCGTTCGCGATCGGCGACCTCGCCAACGCGAGGGCGCAGTTCACGCAGGCAACGCAGGCCGATCCGCGCGCGCACCAGGCCTTCTACTCGCTCGGCGTGGTGCAGGAGCGGCTCCGCGACGAGGGCGCCGGCGCGAGCTACCGCCAGGCGTTCACGCTCGTGCCGGCTTACGAGCCCGCCATCATCGCGTACGCGATGCTCCTCGCCCGGAAGAACCAGCTCGGCGAGGCCGAGCGGCTCCTCAACGAGAAGCGCGGCCAGATGCCGAAGTCGGCGGCCGTCGCGGCGACGCTCGCGGAGGTCAAGTCGCTCCAGAAGGACACCGGCTCGGCCCAGCGGATCGCGCAGGAGGCGCTGAAGATCAACCCGGACTACCGGCCGGCGATGGTCGTCATCGCCCGCGATCACTACAGAAACCGGCGCCTCGATCTCGCGCTGTACGCGCTCCAGGCGATCCTGGACGGGTTCGAGCCGGTCAGCGAGAACCCGCCGCGCGACAAGGACAACGCGGAGGCGCTGCTGCTCCGCGGCCTGATCTTCCGGGAGCAGGGGCAGCGCGCCGCGGCGCTGGAGGAGTTCCGCAAGGCGGTGACGCGCCGCCCCGATCTCGTCGAGGCGCGGGTGCAGCTCGCGACCTACCTGCTCGAGGCGGGCAACGCCCAGGAGGCGCTGCCCCTCCTCGAGGGCGCCGTCCGCTTCGACGCCGAGCACGTGGCCGCGCACCTCAACCTCGGGGACGCCTACCGCCTGCTCGAGCGCTACGGCGACGCGAAGCGCGAGTTCGACTGGGTGCTCGCCCGGAATCCGAACCTGCCCCAGGTCCACTACGACCTCGGCCTGCTCTACCTGTTCGCCCCCAGCGTCCCCGGCATGACGCCCAAGCAGCAGGTGGCGGAGGCGATAAAATCGCTGACGAAGTTCCAGGAGCTGCGCAACAAGGGCCAGCGTGACGACTCGGAGGAGCTCCTGAACCGCGCCAAGCTCAAGGAGGGCGAGCTCAACGCGGCTGCAGCCGCAGCGCAGCCCGCGGCTCCTCCTCCTGCCGCCGCGGCGGATGGAGGCGTCGCCGACGCCGCGACCGACAGGTGAGGGAGGCCATGAGCATGTACAAGACACTTGCGCTGGGTTCGGTCCTGCTCGCGATCCTCTGCCACGGCGAGCGCGCGAGCGCGCAGGAGAAGGGCAAGCAGCGCGGGGTCATCACGCTCGCCGAGGTGACGATCACCGGCCGCATCCAGAAGCCCATCGCGGCCGTCGACGTCAGCCGGATCCAGCCGAAGCTCACGCTCGCCGAGCTGCGTCAGCCCTTCCTGGACCGCATCGAGCAGGCGATCTTCAAGGAGCCGTTCTAGTGCCTCGCGCCGCCGGCGGCAGCTCGCGCGCCGAGCGCTAGGCGGCGGTGTGTCCGCCGCGCTCTTCATCGCGGTGTCGCTCGCGGCGAGCGGCGCGTGCGTCGCGATCGCGTGGAAGCATCCGGCGCAGGTCGCGCGCGCGACGGGCGGCGACCTGACGGCGCTTGCGCGCTCGCTCCGCGCGCTGCCCGGCGAGGCGCGGCTGGCCGAGCTGGCGAGGCGGTCGCCGCCGGAGAGCTGGGAGCGCCGGCTCGCGCTCGCGGTCATCTCCGCCGCGGACCCGCGCGCGAAGATCGCGGCGGCCAACGATCTCCTCGTCGAGCTCGAGCAGCGGCTCGACGCGGGCGCGGGCTGGCCGCGCGCGGCGGCGCGTCTCTCGGCGCTCGCCGCGTTGCTCCTGGCCACGCTCTCCTTCCTCGCGCAGGTCGGGCCATCGGTCATCGCGCTCGTCCTTGTCGCGGGCGCCGCCGGTGCGATCGCGTCCGCGGCGGCCGGGCGCGCCGGCCGCACCGCCGCCTCGCGAAAGCGCGGGGCCGTCGATGCGCTCGTCGGCGTCGCTCTGGGACCGCTCGACAGCGTCGTCCGGGCCGCCAGCGCGCCGTCTGCATCACCGCGGCGATCGCGCCGCGCGCGCCCCTGAGCGCGGCGCGCTCTCCTGGACCGCCCCCACCTGTCCGTGTACCCTCGCGAGCTGTGGTGCCCTCCGCCGTGCAGCGCTCCTTCCGCGGTTCGAGGCCCGGGGCCCACCGGGCCCGGGGGCGCGGCTCTGCCTGCCGCGCGCGATCGGCGGCGGCCCCTGCAGCGTCCCCTCTCTCCCGGAGTCCCTTGGAATGACCCAGCAGCACCCGCACCCCACCCCGTCGCGCCCCGGGCAGCCCGGGCAGATGACCGCGGTCATGCGGGCGGTCGCACCGGTGACCGGCCCGAAGGTCCTCAGGATCGGCCTGGTCCAGGGGGGAAAGGTGATCGAGGAGCGTGTCATCAAGCAGCGCACCCACGTCACCATCGGTCCCAGCGAAAAGAGCATGTTCGTCATCCCGAGCAAGAGCATCCCGCCGAGCTTTCGGCTGTTCGAGCTCGTGGGCGGCGAGTACTTCCTCAATTTCCTGGACGGGATGACCGGCCGGGTCGCCTTCAAGGCCGGCGTCTCGGAGCTCTCCACGCTCAAGTCGTCTGCCAAGCGCGCGGCCGTGGGCAATGCCCAGGCCTATCAGGTCCAGCTCAGCGAAGAGGCGCGCGGCAAGATCGTCGTGGGGGAGACGACGTTCCTGTTCCAGTTCGTCGCGCCGCCGCCGGTGCAGCCCAAGCCGCAGCTGCCCGTCTCGGTGAAGTCGGGGATCGCGAACGACATCGACTGGACGACCACGATCATCGCCGCCTTCTCGTTCCTGTTCCACTTCGGTGCCGTGGGGTCGATCTACTCCGACTGGATGGACCCGGTCGTCGACGATGAGGTCGACGTCGCGGCGCTGCTCGAGTCCGTGAGGCAGCTGCCCCCGCCGCCGGCGGTCGAGCAGCCGAAGGAGAACGCCGAGGCGACGGCGGCAACGGCGGCGCCCACCGCCGAGGCGCCCAAGGCCGCGAGCGGCGGCGGGAACAAGGGCGCGGCTGCCAGCCCGGGGAAGAACTCCGGCGGGTTGAGCGACGCTCGCGCCTCGGCCCTCACCAACGAGCTCGCGCAGCTCGACATGCAGATGCTGGGCGCGCTCAACTCGAGCGCGAACGCCACAGCCAGCGTCCTCAGCTCGGGCGATGTGCCGACCGGCCTCCTCGAAAACGCGGCCGCCTCCGGGTCCGGCGTCGGAAAGGGCGGTGTGGCGGGATTGAACATGGGCGCCGCCGGTGGGGGCACAGTGCGACCTGGCTCCGCCGGCGGCGGTGGCCTTGCGAGCATCGGCAACACCGGGACCAGCGGCCCGGCGACCGCCGGCTCGGCGCAGACGGTGAAGGGACCGGTGGGCAACGCCCAGGTGGGCGGCGCCGCGGTCTCCGGCGGGAGCGTCTCGAACGCACCCTCCGTCGTGGCAGGGATGACGGCTGGCTTCCGTCGTTGCTACAACAAAGGTCTTCAGGAGGACCCGAGCATGAAGGGGTCGGTCCGGGTCACCGCGAAGATCGGCCCCAACGGTGAGGTGCTCTCGGCGACTCCCTCCGGCGGCTCCGGCCTGTCCGGGACCGTGGTCTCCTGCGTCGTCGCGCGCGTCCAGAGCGCGCAGTTCTCGCCGCCCGAGGGCGGCGGCGCGACGGTTGTGATTCCTGTCACCTTCGTGAGCCAATAGACCCGATGCCACCCGACTCCGTGGACAAGGCGCAATCCTCTCGCTTCGCCTGAAGGTGAATGGCGTGCTGGCGTCGCGCATCCAATGGGGAAGAACCTCGTACGGGTCCTCCCGATGGGGTGAGCTGCTGGATGCCCGGCATGTTCATTGCGTTTTGACAACCGCGTCTGCCCGCACTTATACTGCGCGGGCCTGACTTTCGGAGGCTTCGATGAAGCGTGAACAGATCCCCGGCTTCGCAGCAGTCGCGCTGATCTCGGTCGTGATCGGCCATGGTATCGCTGCTGCGCAGGCGCAGACGGCGCCTCCGCCGGATGCGTCCGCGGGCCTCGCGCGGCAGGTGACGCTCTCGCCTGCCGAGCAGCTCGCGCAGAGCGAGACCTTCCTTGCCCGGATGGACGGGGCCCGGACGTCCGTTCGTCGCCAGCTCGAGACGGCGCGTTCGCAGCGAGACGTCGTGAAGACGCTCTGCCTGAACGACAAGCTGAATCAGATCGACGTCGCCATCCGTTCCGCCCGCGAGCGGCGGCAGGGCCTGGAGCTCGCCGTGAATCGGCAGGATGCCGATCTCTCCAACCACGAGTTCACGATCCTGACGGTATTGCGGCAGCGGACCGAGCAACTGACGGCTGAGGCCAACCAGTGCATCGGCCAGGAAGCGGGCTTCGTCGGCGATAGTGCCGTCACAGCCACGATCGATCCGAATCTTCCCAAGGAGGATCCTTCCGAGTATCCCGTCAACCCGATCATCATCGAGCCGCCTGCGTGCAGCAGCTGTTTTCGGTAGGCGACCGCCTCTCTCGGATTGCCACTGCCCAATAGGCGATGAAACTTCGTGAAACCATAGTCGCTGCCGTATTGACACTCACTCTGTCCCCGGCGTTGGCCCTGGCGCAGGATCAGCCCTGGCTCAAGGATCGTCGCTACACCGAGGGCATCGGGATACGCACCGGCGACCTCGAGCTGCACCCGGGGGTCGCCGCTGAGCTCGGCTATGACTCCAACTTCTTCCGCAGGGCCGAGAGAGACCAGGCCAGCCCGGACGACATCGGGCCTGTGGGCTCGATGCGGCTCCGGATCACGCCGTCCTTCTCGCTCTCGACGCTCAGCCAGCAGCGCCAGGAGGCGACGCCCGACGCGCCGCCGCCGGATGTCGAGTTTCGCGGCGGCATCGCCGCGACCTACGATGAGTTCATCCCGGTATCCGGGTCGGAGCTCGGGCAAGAGCGGCTGAGTCAGCAGCGGAACATCGGCGGCATACTCGACGCCAACCTGACGATCCTGCCCCGACGCCCGTGGTCCGCGATCCTTGATGCGTCGCTTGGCCGGACCATCGCTTCCTCCGATATCGGGATCTCCAACCAGAGCTTCCGGCGCGTCAACGCGGGCGCGGGAGCAGAGCTGGTGTGGACGCCGGGCGGGGGGCTGCTCGATTGGCGGTTGGGCTATCGCTTCATGGGCACGTTCTTCGAGGTCGATGAGCACGACAGCCTGACGAACATGCATCACATCGTCCGGACGCGGGGCCGCTGGCGCTTCTTGCCGCGCACCGCGCTCATCTACGACGCGTCGCTCGGGTTCGTCGATTACCCGAATCCGGGTACTCAGCTCGCCTCTCATCCTCTGCGGGCCCAGATCGGGATCAACGGTCTTGTGACGTCGTCTTTCGGTCTCCTCGCGATGGCCGGCTGGGGCGCGAGCTTCTACACGCCAAACGACGCCGGGGACGTCGTGCACGACTTCGACAGCGTCATCGGCCAGCTCGAGCTGAAGTGGTTTTTGACGCCGAACCCGTCAACCGATCCTGAGGCGGCGACGCTCGCGCTCTCCTCGCTCTCGGCTGGCTTCACGCGCGATTTTCACGACAGCTTCCTCGCGAGCTACTTCGAGCGCGATCGCGGGTACCTCAAGCTGACCTACTTCTTCGGCGGCCGGTTTCTGCTCATCGTCGACGGCGGCGTGGCAGCCCACGTGTTTCCCGAGATCCCGGCGGGCAACGGACGCCTGGTCGAGCCTCAGGCGCCCTGGACGGACGTCCGTATCGATGCCTCTCTGTTCGGCGAGTACCGGATAGGGGACTCTCTGGGGATCAACTCGACCCTGCGGTACGGCAACAACGTCAGCAGCACCGCGCTGAGGATCCTCGACGATAACGCAACGAACTATCTCGGATGGCAGCAGCTCGAAGCCTACCTGGGCGTGCGCTGGTTCATGTGATGCGGCGTTCCGGTCGGTGGGCTGCCGCCTTCCTCGCGCTGGTGATCGCCGCCTGCTCGTCGCGTCAGCCCGGGCCGGTGAACCTGCCCCCTCCGGTGGAGGCGACGACCATCGGTGTCGGAGATGTGTTCGAGCTCCGCATCGTCGGGGAAGACAAGCTGCCCACGGCGTTCACCGTCGCGCCGGATGGCACCGTCGACTTCCCCTACGTGAAGCGGCTCAAGATCGCAGGCCTCGAGCCTCAGGAAGTGGCGGAGCTCGTCCGCGCGAAGCTCATGGAGGGGCAGGTCCTCACCGACCCCAGCGTGAGCGTGAGCATCAAGGAGTACAACTCGAAGCGGGTCGAGGTGCTCGGCGAGGTGCAGAAGCCCGGGTCCCTGCCGCTTCAACCTGGCATGACGCTGCTCCGCGCCATCTCGATGGCGGGGGGATTCAACAGCATCGCAAATAAGGATCGCGTCACGATCCGCAGGAAGTCCCAGGGCAAGACCGTGTTCGCCACCGTCTCGGTCGAGGACATCATCGACAACAAGATCCCCGATGTGCCGCTCCAGGCAGGGGACTCGATCAACGTCGCGCAGCGCGTCTTCTGAGCGACGACGCGCAGCGCGCCACCTCTCGAGCGAGGTGGCGCGCAGTGCGCTCAGTTCTTCCGCGCGAGGCGGAACTGCTTCCTGCCCGTCGCCGGATCCACGGTGTGAGGCTCGATGCGGAGCATCGTCAGCGAGACCTCGCGCACGCGCCCGTCGCGCTCCTGGCGGAGGCGGATCCGCTCGCCGTCGGAGCTGATCACGGTGCACTCGCCGAAGTGGAAGTGGGTCACGCTGTCGCCGACTTCCGGATAGCTCTCCTCCTCCTGGCGAGGGCGGACCGGGCGGTGCGGTACCGGCAAAACGGCGGGCTCCATGACGGAGGTCGCCGCCGCGCGGGCGGGCTCGGCAACTGAGGCCGCCGCCGCGCGGGGCGGCTCGGCGGCCATCGCGCGGGGCGGCTCCGCGGCCTGCGCCGGAGGCGCCGTGCGCGTCGGCTCGGCGGCTTGCGCCGGAGGCGGCATCCGGGGCGGTTCGCTCACGGTCGCCGGGATGCCGGTCGACTGGGCTGCGAGCTGCATGAGGCCCGTTCGATCGTCGAACGCCCGCACGAGGGGCAGATCGTCGAACGCTGTGACGCGGAGCTCGAGCCCGTAGACGCGCGCCCAGACGAGCTCGCCGGCGGCGAGCTGGAGACCGACGCCGGACTCGCGGGCGAGCGTGGCGGACAGGCGAAGCGAGGTCTCGCCTTGCTGGAGCGCGACGCTCCCGGAGAGCGCCACCACGTCGCAGGGCCCCTCGAGGACGCGCGTCTTCGCGTAGGTGCGGGAGGCCTGATCGAACAGCGCGACCTCCGCCTTCTCGAGTGAGCCTGTCCCCTCGATCCAGCCGGCGCGCGCCTCGGCCTCGTCAAGGGCGCGCACCAGCGCTGCTGGGAGCTCCTCGCCTCGATCGAGGCGAATGATCAAATGGCGGGCACGGCGTGCCTCGAGAACGTTCATCGCGGTTTCTTCTCTCCGGGGGTCGAGGAGGCTGCGCCCGGCGCACGGGGGGCTTCTTCCGAGCGCCGAGCACGGGTCGCCGTCACCTCGATCTGGGGCGCGTCTTTCGCGCGCATGGCTGATGTGTCGCCAGCGGCGGCCGTGATCCGGTCCGCCGGGAACCCTGCGCTTGCGAGGAGCTCTTTGACGGCGCTCGCGCGCGCGCCAGCGAGCTCGATCGCGCGCGTCGACTGATCGCCCTGACGATCGGGGTAAGCCTCGACGATGACGACGTCGAGGGGCATGCGCCCGCGCATGAGCTGGGCGATCATGCTGATCTGAGCCGCCAGGGCCGGCGGTACCCGTGCGCTCCCCGCAGGGAAGCGGACCAGGCCGTCAAGGAGGATCCGGTCGCCGGACCACTGCGGCAGCGACCTGGCCGCCGGCTCGGGGCAGCCGTCGGCGTCGTTCGTACCGTCGATCGTCTCAGCCGTCACCGGGCATGCGTCGGCCGCATCGGCCACGCCGTCCTCGTCGTTGTCGGGATCGGGGCAGCCGTCGTCGTCCTTGAAGCCGTCGCGATCCTCGGGCGCGTCCGGACACCGATCGCGGGCGTCTGGGACCTGGTCGATGTCGTTGTCGGGATCGGGGCAGCCGTCGTCGTCCTTGAAGCCGTCGGCGTCTTCTGCGCCGTTCGGGCACGTGTCGCGCTCGTCCGGGATCCCGTCGCCGTCGTTGTCAGGATCGGGGCAGCCGTCGCCATCCTGATACCCGTCGCGGTCCTCGGCGGCGTTCCGGCAGGTGTCGGTGTCGTCCGGGACGCCGTCGTCGTCGTCATCGGCATCGGG
>JAICEP010000075.1 GCA_025924095.1 Sorangium sp. | reverse complement strand
GGGGCTCGGGCTCGCGGTGACGCGGGACATCATCGAGGCGCACGGCGGCACGATCTCGTGCGAGCCGCGCGAGGCGGGGGGCACGCGGTTCCGGATCGTCCTGCCCGCCGGCGGCGCGCCGGCCCAGGGCCGCGCTGCGGACGCGTTGCTCTGAGCCGCTCCGGCCGCGGCGCGCCCGCGCGGCGGCGCCGGGAAGGCCCGACGCGGAGCCCCGGCGCGCCGGCTATTTCGGCATGTTCAGGTACTCGAGGGCCATCCCCATGAGGAGGAAGCCCACGACCGCAAACAGGAGCGCCGCCAGCACGTAGACGAGGGTCCGAAACGTCCGCGCCGGCGGGGTCGCGGCCGGCCGCTGCTCGATCGACTCCGGCTCGCCGGGGGCAGGGAGCCCCGAGCTCAGGGTCGGCCGCATGGGTTTGTAGACGAGCGTCGGACCCTGGCTGGTCGATCCGGCCGAGCTGTCCTCGGAGAAATCCGGGAGCGTCCGCGGCGACACGGGGGGAGATCCGATCGGGGGCAGGAGCTCTCCGGCCGCGTTGTTCAGCACCATGGTGCCGTTCGGACCGGTCCATTGCATGGACGGAATCACCGGCTGCCCGACGGCCGCGTAAGACGGGCGCTGGACCTCGCCGTGCGGGTGCGCCGGCTCGCCGACGGGGTGGTGGGCCGCGAGAGCAGGCTCGCTGGGCTGGCGCGCGACGGCCTCGACCGACGGCTGTGCCCCTGGGTCGGTGGCCGTGCGGATCAAGATGGAGTCGGCCGGCGGCACCGGGAGCTTGATCGCGCCGGAGGACGGGGGTTTGTAGGTCTGGTGCGGGGGCGGGAAGGGCGTGCCGAGCGCATGGCCCGATGCGTTGCTGCTGGGCACCCTGGAGCTGCGCGGGCTGTTGGTCGGCTGGCTGGCGCGCTTCGCCGGCCGCAGCTCCCGCCACGCGGTGAGCCCCTCGATCGCGCTCTGGAACCGGTCCGCGGGCTCCCGCGCCAGCCCCTTGGCGAGGAACGCCTCGAGCCGCGGCTCGACCGGCCCGTCCATCGCCTCGGCGAGCCTCCGCGCGTCGGCCTTCTGCTTCATCTCGACCATGATGAGCAGGTTGCGCGCCTGGTACGGCAGCTGACCGCTCATCGACTGGAAGATCATCGTGGCGCAGGCGTAGATGTCCGCGCGGTGGTCGACCGTCTTCGCCTTGCCGATCTGCTCGGGCGGCATGAACGAGAACGTGCCGAGGCTCTGCCCCATCTCGGTGAGGGTCTCTCCTCCCATCTCCCTCGGCAGCTTGGAGATGCCGAAGTCGAGGATCTTGACCCGCGTGGACCCGTCGGGTCGCGCCTCGAGGTACACGTTCGACGGCTTCAGATCGCGGTGGATGATCCCGGCGCGGTGGGCGTCGGCGAGGCCCATCCAGACCTGCTCGATGATCGGGTGCAGCTCCTCGAACCTGATCGGTCCCGTCCGCTTCAGCCGCTCGATCAGCGACTCGCCTTCGAGCAGCTCGAAGACGAGCACGATGCCGTGCTCGAGGTCCTCCTCGACGTCGAGGATCTCGGTGACGTGGTCGCTGTTGATGGAGCCCGCGGCGCGCGCCTCGCGCCGGAACCGCTCGGCGGCGGACGACTTGGCCTTGGAGTCGGCGCGCAGGAGCTTGATCGCCACCTGGCGGCCGGTGCGGATGTTCTCCGCGGCGAACACCTCACCCATCCCGCCACGGCCGAGCTGGCGGATGATGCGGTACCGGTTCGCGACAACGGTTCCAGCTTCGAGCTCCAAAAGCGCCTCGCCACAGATTATCCTCCGCGCCGATGCGGGGGATCAAATTCTCCGGCGCGAACGAGGTGAGTTGAGCATGGGCGATGGACCGCCGGCCGTGGGCCGACGTCGCCGTGCCCTGGCCGAGGACGGGGGAAGAGCCGCAGGATCGAGCTCTTCCGTGGGCTCTCCGCCCCTTCGCTGAGGAGCCAGCGCTTCCCCCCTCACGCGCGGTGCGTCACGCCGGTCGCAGGGGCATGACCGTGCCCCTGCGCCGCTGCGGATCTCACTCGTCTTCCTGCTGCCGGAGCTTCGCCATGACGTTCAGGTCCTCGAGGGTCGAGGTGTCGCCGGTCAGCTCCCGGCCGGCGGCGACGTCCTTCAGCAGCCGGCGCATGATCTTGCCGCTGCGGGTCTTCGGCAGCGCGTCCGCGAAGCGGATGGTGTCGGGGCGCGCGAACTTGCCGATCTCCTTGGCGACGTGCTCGGCGAGCTTCGCCTGGAGCTCCGGTCCGGCCGTGGCCCCCGGCCGGAGCGAGACGAACACCACGAGCGCCTGCCCCTTGAGCTCGTCCGGTCGACCGACCGCGGCCGCCTCGGCGACGGCGGGATGAGAGACGAGCGCGCTCTCGATCTCGGCCGTCCCGATGCGGTGGCCGGCCACGTTCAGCACGTCGTCGATGCGGCCGACGACCCAGAAATAGCCGTCGTCGTCGCGGCGAGCGCCGTCGCCGGTGAAGTAGCAGCCCTCGACGTCGCTGAAGTACTGCTTGCGGAAGCGCTCATCGTCGCCCCACACCGTGCGCAGGATCGACGGCCACGCCTGCTTCAGGACGAGCAGCCCGCCCTCGCCCGGGGCGACCGGCTTGCCGTCCTTCGTGACGACCTCGGCCACGACGCCGAACATCGGCAGCCCGGTCGACCCCGGCTTCGCCGGCGCCGCGCCGGGCAGCGTGGTCATCATGATCGCCCCCGTCTCCGTCTGCCACCAGGTGTCCACGATGGGGCAGCGGCCGCCGCCGATGGTCCGGTGGTACCAGACCCACGCCTCGGGGTTGATCGGCTCGCCGACCGAGCCGAGGAGCCTGAGGCTCGACAGATCGCTCTTCGCGGGCCACTCGTCGCCCTGCCGCATGAAGGCGCGGATGGCCGTGGGGGCGGTGTAGAGGATGGTCACCCCGTGCTTCTCGATGAGCCGCCAGAAGCGGCCCCAGTCGGGGAAATTCGGCGCGCCCTCGTACATGAGGCACGTCGCGCCGTTCGAGAGCGGGCCGTAGACGATGTAGCTGTGGCCCGTCACCCAGCCGACGTCGGCGGTGCACCAGTAGACGTCGTCGTCGCGCAGATCGAAGACGTACTTCGTGGTGACGTGCACGCCGACCAGGTAGCCGGCGGTCGTGTGGAGCACCCCCTTGGGTTTCCCGGTCGATCCGCTCGTGTAGAGGATGAACAGCGGGTGCTCGGCGTCGACGATGGTGGGCTCGCAGGAGGGCGCGGCCTGGGCGAGCAGGTCGTGCCAGAAGACGTCGCGGCCCTCGGTCATCTGCACCTCGCAGCGCTCGCTGCCGAGGTGCTGGTACACGACCACGCGCGTCGCGCTCTTCGCCTGCGGCTGCGCGAGCGCCTTGTCGACGGTCGCTTTCAGCGGCACGACCTGCCCGCGCCGGTACGCGCCGTCCTGCGTGATGACGAGCTTGGCCTGGCAGTCGTGGATGCGGTCGCGGAGCGCGTCCGCGGCGAAGCCGCCGAAGACCACCGTGTGCACCGCGCCGAGGCGCGCGCAGGCGAGCATCGCGACGGCGACCTCGGGGACCATGCCCATGTAGATCGCGACCCGGTCCCCCTTCTCGATGCCCAGCCGCTTGAGCGCGTTCGCGAGCAGCAGCGTCTCGCGGTGGAGCTGGGCGTAGGTCAGCGTGCGCGTGGCGCCGTGCTCGCCCTCCCAGATGATCGCGGCCTTGTTCCTGGTGGCGGTCGTCAGGTGGCGATCGAGGCAGCTCTCGGTGATGTTGAGGGTCGCGCCGAGGAACCACTTGGCGTGCAGCAGCGACCCGTCGCTGGTCTCGGTCCACGGCGTGCGGAACACGAGGTCGCTCGCCTCCCGGCGCCAGAACGCGTCCGGCTGCTCGATGCTCTCGCGGTAGAGCGCCTCGTAGGTCTCCTGCGCGCCGACGCGCGCACGGCGCGAGAACTCGGCCGGCGGCTCGAACCGGCGCGTCTCCTTCAGCAACGACGTGATGGCATCCTGCGACATGGTCACCTCTTGAGGGGACGGCGAAGGCCGATCCCCGACCCATGTTGAAGGGGACGGCGAAGGCCGATCCCCGACCCCCGCTGGAGAGGACGGCGAACCGCCTCCGACTCACCGCGAGGGGGTGCGAGAATACATCCGCCAAGCGACAGAACAAGGATGGAACGGCCAAGCGCCCGGGCTCGGCCCGGCCCGATCACCAGAACGCGTAGCCGGCGTGCAGGCTGCCGCCCAGCTGCAGCAGCAAGGCCGAGTAGAGCGGGATGTCGTCGTCGCCGTCCTTGTAGCTGATGCCGCGCGACGACTGGAAGTAGCTGTCCAGCGAGAATCCGAGGAGCACGCCGCCGAGGTCCAGCTCGACGCCGACCTCGGAGAACACGAACGCGTTCACCCCTGCAGCGGGCTGACACCGGCCCTCGCAGATGTCCCCCGCGGGCGTCTTGATGCTGTCGAAGCTCACGTCGTCGTAGGTGAGACCGCCCCCGATCGAGCCCACGAACCGCCAGGTCTGCCCCGGGGTCATCAGGCGGACGTTCAGCCCGACGCGCGTCGAGCCGAGCGTGTAGCTGGCGTTCTGGTAGCCGGGGTGGCCCGACCCGGTCGCGATGTTCGCGTACTGGAACATCACGTCGAACGCCGCGGGGGTGTTCACGCGGTAACCCACCCGGATCGAGCCGGCGCCGCCGCTGTTCGCCTCCGGCATCGGGAACGCGCGCGGATGGCCGATCGGCACGAGCAGCGACGCCGCGCCGATCACGTAGTACCCCTGCGGCGCGAACGAGAGGGGCACCGGCCGCGGCGGGGGCGGGGGAGGCGGCGGCGTGAACGGCTGCGGCGTCGCGGTCACGGGCGTCTTTTCCGGGGCCAGCGTCAGCTTCACCTTCTTGTCGCGCTCGCCGCTCACCACGGTGACGCTCTGATCGGCGCTCGCATGGCCCTTGGCCCGCGCGCCGATGCGGTGCGCCCCCGGCCCGAGCTCCACGACCCGCGTCCCCGAGGACGAGGGCGGTTGCTCCTCGCCGTCGATGATCAGCGTGGCGTCCGGCGGGCTGAGCTCGATCGTGAGATGGGCGAGCAGCGCGCGCATCTCCTCGATGGCGCTGCGCGCCGTCCGCTCGTCGCCCTCGTCCATCGTGTCGCGGTGCTGCGCGAGCGCGCGCTCGAGCGCGGCGATGGCCCTCGGGTAGTTGAAGATGGCCTTCTCGGCGAGCGCGATGTTGAAGAGCGGGCTGGCCTTCGGCTTCTCCTTGTAGGCCGCCTCGAACTCGGCGATCGCCGCCCGGTAGTTCCGGTCCTGGAACAGCTTGATGCCGTTCTCCATGTGCTGCCGGTACGGCTCGACCTGCGCGAGCGCCGGCGAGAGCTGCGCGGCCAGGCCGAGGATCGCCGCGCAGAGCGTGAGCAGGAGTCGTCCGTGCGATCTGCCCAAGCCCGCCTCAGTCGACCTTGAGCTGCAAACCAGCCGCGACCCCCGCCGGCTTCGACGTCGCGACGTCCGGCGCGACCTGACCCGGCGCGGCGGCCTTTGCGCCGGTGCCCGTGGTCCTGGGACGCGCCGCGAAGGGGAGCGTCGCGGTCTTCTTCGTGCTCGGTGCGGCCCTGGGCGCCGGGGCGGGCGCGGTGGGCGCTGGCGCCGGCTCCGCGGCCGCGGTGGGCGCCGGCGTCACGGCCGCCGGCAGCGGGTGGAGCAGGACCTCGATCGGGGCCCTGCCGGCCTGGAGCGTCACCTCCTTGTCCACGGGCGTGTATCCGGAGGCCTCGATCCGCACCCGCTTCGTCTCGCCCGTGCGACCGCGCAGGGTGCGATCGGCCAGCGCCACGCCGTCGACGGTGAAGCGCGCGCCTTCGGCGTTCGTCCGGAGCTCGACGGAGACCTGGGTAGGCGGCGCCGGCGCGGCAGCCTCGGTGCGCGCCGCCGGCGAGCGGCGCGCGTGATGGACCGCGCCGGCGAGCCCGCCGACCAGCGAGACCAGCGCCACCGCGGCGAGCGCGAGCCGCCGCGGCCCGCGCGCGCCCGTGCGCCCGTTGCTCGACCAGCCCACCTTCGAGCCGCTGCCGTGCACCTCGAGCGTCGGATCCAGCGCGATGTTCGGGTCGCCCGGCGTGTGCTTCCCCGGCGTTTGCCCGGGCACGCCAGGAGCGCTCGTCGTGTGCGCCCCGAGCTCGTCGCTCGAGCTGCGCCGCGACCCGAGGAGCCCGCCGGCCCCAGCGACCAGCGCGTCCAGGAAATCCCGCGCGGACGAGAACCTCGCGTCCCTGTCCCGCGTGAGCGCCCTCGCGATGACGCGCGCGATCGGCTCGGGGACGGCCGGGTTGCTCATCCGCACATCCTGGGCGTCTTTCATGCAGATGTTGACGATGACCTGCTCGTACGAGCTGCCGCTGTGCGGCGGGTGCCCGGTGAGACACTCGTACAGGATCGCGCCGACCGCCCAGAGATCGGTCCTGCCGTCCACGTCGGGCAACGCCTGCGCCTGCTCGGGCGACATGTAGAACGGCGTGCCGAGCACCGTGCCCTGCCGGGTCAACGTGTGGGCCGGCACGCCGTCGGTGCGGCGCACCTTCGAGATGCCGAAATCCAGGATCTTGGCGAAGTTCGGGTCGTCGTCGCGGTCGACAAGGAAGATGTTGTCCGGCTTGAGATCGCGGTGGACGATGCCCGCCTCGTGCGCCCGGTGGAGGCCGCGGAGGATCTGCGCGGTCACGTGGAGCGCCTGGCCGAGCTCGATCCTGCCGCAGCGCCGGATGCGGTGGCCGAGGTCCTCGCCGCGGAGCAGCTCCATGACGAGGAACGGGACGTCGTCGGCGAAGCCGGAGTCGAAGATCTCGACGATGTGCGCGCTCTCGACGGCGCTCGCCGCCTGCGCCTCGCGGTGGAACCGGGCGACGGCGTCCTTGTTCTGCGCGAGCTCGGCGTCGACGAACTTCATCGCGACGCGCTTGCCGATGGCGGTGTTGAGCGCCTCGTAGACCATGCCCATCCCGCCACGCCCGATCGTCCGTACGATTTCGTACTTCTGGACCCGCTTTCCGACGAGCGCGCCCTCGACCGGCTGAGTCGCTGCGGCAGTTGTGTCGGTGCTGCTAGGCATGGCGGTTGCGACTCGGAGGATGGGCGAAGGGGCGGGCGAAGCCTATGAGGCCCTATGGACGAACCGTATCAAAGAAAGCTACGCCCCGTCCCCGCGCGGCAGCTTATCACCTACCCCATCCAGGGTGCACCTTCGCCAGCAGGGGCGGCCAGGGGTGCGCCCGGCGACCGGCGCCGTCGCACATCGGAGCCCTCGCCCTTCAGCGCGGCATGGCAGGTGCGTCCGCGCTCGGCGCCTCGCCGAGGCGCGGATCGAGCTTGCCCTGCTTCTCCAGGGCCGAGAGCTCGCTGAAGCCGCCGACGCTGACGCCGTTGATGAAGATCTGGGGAACCGTCCGCTGCCCGGAGGCCTTGACCAGCCAGGCGCGGAGGTCGTCGCGATCCTCCACGTTGATCTGCGTGAAGCGCACCTGCTTCTGGGTCAGCAGGCGCTTCGCCATGGTGCAGTATCCGCAGTAGTCGGTGACGTAGAGGGTGACTTCGGCTGCTTGCATGGGCATCTCGTCCTCTTTCCTTTCTCGGAGCGGCCAAAGATGCAAGCGCACAGGGCTCCACCTTGCGGTAGGCTGCGCGCATGGCCGAGAAAGAGGGGACGATTCACCTCGATCGCTATACAAGCGACGCGAAGCAGGTCGTCGCCGGCGCTCAGCAGATCGCGGACGAGCGCCAGCACGCCGAGGTCACGCCGCTGCACCTGCTGATGAGGTTGCTGGAGCGTGACCGGGGGGTATCCGAGGTGTTTCGGCGGGCCGGAGCCGACCCGAACGAGGTGCTCCAGCTCGCCGAGAACGCGCTGAAGAAGCAATCCAAGGCGGGCAGCGGGGTGGCGTACGTGAGCCCGCGGCTGCTCGACCTCCTCGGGCGCGCCGAGCGGGAAGCGACCCGGGACAAGTCGGCGAATGTGGGCATCGAGCACCTGCTCCACGCGCTCGCGCAGGAGATCCGCGGGCCTGCGGGGGAGATCCTCTCCTCGTTCGGCATCGGCCCCGGCGCGTTCCGGCCGCACCTCGCGGCGCTGGAGGCGGCCTCGCGGGAGCCCTCGCCCTCACCGTCCAGCGCGTCCGAGCCCGGGCAGCCCGCGCCCTACACCCGGGACCTCGTCGCCGACGCCCGCGAAGGGCGGTTCGATCCGGTCATCGGGCGCGACGTCGAGGCGCGCCGCCTGCTGCAGATCCTCGAGCGACGGTTCAAGAACCACCCGCTCATCGTCGGTGAGCCCGGCGTCGGCAAGACCGCGATCATCCGGGGCCTGGCCGACCGGATCGCCCACGGCGACGTGCCCACGAACCTGGCGGGGGCCCACCTCTACGAGCTCGACACCGGCGCGCTCGTCGCCGGGGCGAAGCTCCGCGGTGAGATCGAGCAGCGCCTCAAGGTCCTTGTCGACCGCCTGCGCGGCGAGCAGGACGCCGAGAGCATCCTCGTGGTCGAGGACCTCGACGCGCTCTTCGGGCAAGGGGTGCAGGGCGCCGGCGTCGGAGAGCTCCTGAAGCCGCTCCTGTCGCGCGGGGAGATCCGGATCATCGCCACCACGACGCCGGAGGGCGTGCGCAAGATCAACGAGCGCGACCCCGGGATCATCCGGCGGTTCTCGACGATCACGCTGGAGGCGCCGAGCATCGACCAGGCGACGGAGATCCTGCGCGGGATCGCGACGAAGTACGAGGCCCACCACCGCGTCCGCGTGGGGGAGAGCGCCATCGCCTCGGCGGTCGCGCTGGCCAAGCGGTACCTCTCGGACCGCGCGCTCCCCGACACCGCCGTGGACCTGCTCGACGAGACGTCCGCCCGAAAGCGGGTGGAGGTCGACGGGGTGCCGGCCGAGGTCGATTCGCTGACCCGGCGCGTCGACGCGCTCCGCGCCCAGATCGCCGCGCTCGCCGACGACGACGACAAGCTCAGCACCCAGACCCGCGCGCGGCTGGAGGCGGAGCTCGCGGAGATCGAGCCGAAGGCGTCGTCGATGCGCAGCCGCAATGCGTCGCGCCGCGGCGTCATCGCCGCGTGCCAGGCCATCCGCCGGGAGCTCGTCGCCGCGATGGACGGGCTGAAGGCCGCCCAGCGCGACAAGGCGTTCGCCAGGATCGGTGAGCTCGAGCACGTCACCATCCCGGAGCTCAAGCGGCGGCTCCTGGCCGCCGAGGAGGCCGCGCAGCGGGAGGGGGTCGCGCCGACCTCGAACGTCGTCAGCGAGTCGGACGTGGCGGCGACGCTCAACGACTGGACCGGCATCCCGGTGGCCAAGATGCTCGAGGGCGAGGCCGAGAAGCTCCTCAAGATGGAGGAGCGCCTCGCGCAGCGGGTGGTGGGCCAGGACGAGGCGGTGCGCGCCATCGCGAAGGCGGTGCGCCGCGGGCGCGTGGGCCTGCGCGATCCGGGCAAGCCGATCGGCTCGTTCCTGTTCCTCGGGCCGAGCGGCGTCGGCAAGACGGAGCTCGCGAAGGCGCTCGCCGAGTTCCTGTTCGACGACGAGCAGGCGCTGACGCGCATGGACATGAGCGAGTTCATGGAGCGCCACATGGCCCAGCGCCTGATCGGGGCGCCGCCGGGCTATGCGGACAGCGAGCAGGGCGGCTTCCTCACCGAGGCCGCCCGACGCCGGCCGTACAGCGTGCTGCTGTTCGACGAGGTCGAGAAGGCGCACGCGGACGTGTTCAACCTGCTGCTCCAGATCCTCGACGACGGTCGGCTGACGGACGGCCGCGGGCGGCTCGCCGACTTCTCGAACACGGTCGTCATCATGACCTCGAACATCGGGTCGAAGCGCGTGCTCGAGACCGACGCCAAGCTCTGGACCACGGAGGACGGCCGCGAGGCGATCCGCGACGTCCTGCTCGAGGAGCTGCGCGGGTTCTTCCGCCCGGAGTTCCTGAACCGGATCGACGACATCGTCGTCTTCAAGGCGCTCAGCAAGGAGGATCTCCGGGGCATCGTGGACATCCAGCTCCGCCGCCTGGAGCAGCTGCTCACGGACAAGGAGATCCGCCTCGCCCTCACGGACGCCGCGAAGGCGCGGCTCGTCGACCTCGGCTACGAGCCCAGCCTCGGCGCGCGCCCGCTGAAGCGGGCGATCCTGCGCGAGCTCCAGAACCCGCTCGCCGAGACGATCCTGGCCGGCGGATACCAGCCCGGTCAGACGATGCAGGTCGACGTGACCGACGAGAAGTTCGTCTTCACCAAGGCGTGAGGGAACGCACCAGGGCGCGAGGCGAGCGTGACCGAGCGCGAGGCGAGGCGAACGTGACCGAGCGCGAGGCGAGGCGAACGTGACCGAGCGCGCGGTCCGGGCCGCGCGGGCGCCTCGATTGTGCCGTGCTCCGCCACCGCGAAGGCGCGGGGTTGGCCCTCCTGGCGAAGATCCTGGCCGGGGGCGCTGCGAACCTCTTGCCAAGCCGAAGAAGGTCCGTATACTGCCGCTCCCTTGCTCACCGGGCCCTCAGATTGAGGGTCATTGCGTGGCGTAACGTGAGGGATCGCGGTCCCCAGGTTGAGGAAGACGCACCATGTACGCGGTCATCAAGACGGGCGGCAAGCAGTATCGGGTCGCCGAAGGTCAGAAGCTCCGGGTCGAGAAGCTTGCCGGCAATGCCGGTGACAAGGTCACCTTCAGTGAGGTGCTCCTTGTCGGCGGTGACGCCCCCAAGATTGGCAAGCCCCTCGTGAGCGGCGCCTCCGTCGCTGCCGAGATCACCGGGCAGGACCGCGGCAAGAAGATCGTGGTCTTCAAGTTCAAGCGCCGGAAGAACTACCGGCGCAAGAACGGCCATCGTCAGCCGTACACCGAGCTCAAGATCACCGGCATCACGGCCTAGCAGGAGAAGTAGACATGGCTCACAAAAAGGGCGGCGGCTCCTCCAGGAACGGCCGCGACTCGAAGGCGCAGCGCCGCGGGGTGAAGGTGTATGCCGGTGCGCCGGTGCGCGCTGGCAACATCCTGGTCCGGCAGGTCGGCTCCTCGATCCACGCCGGCCAGAACGTCGGCACAGGCCGCGACTTCACGCTCTTCGCCCTCGTCGATGGCGTCGTGAAGTACGAATGGAAGTCCAACACCAAGAAGAAGGTGTCGGTCTACCCGGCTTCCTGAGCTCTCTTCCCGGGGATGGCCTCTTGAACCGTCCCCTCGCGTCCCGCCTGCCGCGCTCCGCGCGCTCACGATCTATTCAAGCGCGGTGACGATCTACAAGCTCCTCGCCGTCGACGTCGACGGGACCCTGGTCCGTCGTGATGGCTCCATCCACGAGGAAGATTTCCTCGCCATCCAGCGGCTCCAGAGCGCCGGCATTCCGGTCTCGATCGCGACCGGGCGCCTGTACTCGGGGACGCGCGAGGTCGCGCGGCGGATCGGCGTGGTCGGCCCCATCGCGTGCGTCGACGGCAGCCACATCGTGCACACCGAGGGCGACGCGCACCTGTACTCGCGCACGATCTCGGGCGCCGAGGCGGCCCTCCTGCGCTCGATCACCGAGCGGCACGCGACGGCTTCGTTCCTCTTCGCGCAGGATAGCATCGTCCACGACGCGACCGGCACGCCGCACCTCCACTACGTCCGGGGCTGGTCGAACGCGATCGCCGAGGTCGAGCGCGTCTCGTCGCACCCGTACTGGGAGCACGAGCATGGGCTGCTCGCGCTGGTGGCGATCGGGACCGAGCTGCAGGTCAGGGCCGCCGTCGAGGAGGTCCGCTCCGAGCTGGGTGACTCAGCCTTCGTCGTCTCGTTCCCGCTCCTGCACGACGGTCACACGAGCGTCTTCGCCATGTTGGTCCGCGCGGCGGGGCCGACGAAGGGGACGGCGATCGCGTGGCTCGCGGAGCACTATGGCTGCTCGACGTCGGACGTGGTCGTCGTCGGCGACTGGCTCAACGACCTGCCGATGTTCGAGGTCGCGGGGCGGTCGTTCGCCATGGGACAGGCGCCCGAGGATGTGAAGCGGGCGGCGACAGACCGCCTGGAAGCCGACGGCCTGCGGGGCGGCGGCATCGCCGAAGCCATCCGCCGCGCCTTCGGTCGCTGAGCGAGGAGGGCGGCGAGCGTCGGCGGGCAGCGGGGGGAGCGCCGCGCAGCGCTCCCCCGCGCGCGCCTTGCGTGTCAGCCCTTGCGCTGCGGCTGGGCAGGCTGGGCCGCGGCGGAGAGCTGCTGCTGCTGCTGCTGCAGGTACTGCGCGACGGCGCGCGAGCGCTCGATGGCGAACTGCTTGACCTCCTTGTTCGGAGAGCCTGCGAGCGCGTTCAACAGCTTGGTCACCTTCTCGAGCTGGCGCGACTGGAACAGCGCCTCGAAGTAGTTGTTGGCCAGGCGCACGTCGCGGCTCATCTTCGCCTCGTGCGGCTGGAGCAGGCGGACCACCGCCTCGAGGTCGTTCTTCTGCCCGTACAGCGCCGACAGGCAGAGCAGCGCCAGCGGGCTGTCCGGGTTCTGCGCGACCGCCTTCTTGGCGTACTCGACCGCCTTGTCGCGCGTCTCCTCGTTGCTCGCGTAGAAGCCCTGGATCGCGATGTACGGCGCGGCCGTCTTCTTGTCGGCCGAGAACTTCTCGATCTCGTCGACCGCGCTCGCCTCGTCGCCGCGCTGCTTCAGGTACTGGAAGAGGTAGGCCCACGCGTCGATACAGTCGACGTCGATCGCGATCGACTTCTCGATGTACTCGCGCTCCTTCGCGTCGTCCTTGCGCGCCTGGTAGAGCTTCGCGAGGTGCAGCGAGGGGTAGGGGTTGTCCTTGAGCAGGTTCTGCGCGCCCTTCAGCGTCCCCTCGGCCTTGTCGTGCTTGTCCTGCGAGAGCTGCGCGATGCCGAGCGCGAGCCAGTCGTCGCCCGTGCCGCCCTTCGCGACCACCTTCGAGAGCACCTGCTCGGCGCGCTGCACCCGGTTGTGCTTGAGGAGCTCCTGCGCGTAGATGCGCCCGCGGTTCAGGTCGTCAGGCTGCTCGGTCCAGTGCTTCTCGAGGCCGGCGAGCAGGTCCTCCAGGCCGATCGCGATCGGTCGTCCCTGATCGTCCTGCACCTGCACCGCCGGCCCGTTGAAGCCGAGGAGCTGCCACATCTGATCGAGGGTCACCGCCGTGGGACCCTTCTCGATCATGCCCTTCAGCTCATCGGTCGGCTTGTTCACCGGGATGACGATGAGCGCGTTCCCCGGCACGCCGTTCGGGAACGCGCTCACGGGCGCGACGATCGCTGCCCCGCCGGTGATGTTGAGCCCAGCCGCCTGCTGCTGTCCGTTGGTCGTCATCGTCGATGCTCCGAGATCTCTCCCCCACGCGCGCCGAGGCGCAGGAATCACCCAGCCTCGCCCCGGTACCCTGCGCGCCGAAATGATGGGGGCCGTAGTTCGTGTAGAAGGGGCGCGAACGCTAGCAGGGAGGGCCCAGCCGGGCAACGGGGGAGCTCGCAGGGCGCGGCCCCTCGCCGCGTTAAGTCCGCTCATGCTTTGCCCCGCGTTTTGTCCCGCGCTTTGCCCCGCGTTTTGCCCCGCGTTTTCACCCGTGATTCCAGTGAATTTTACCGCGCTTGCCGCGCTCCGAGCCAGCCGCGCTGCGGCTTGCGTCGCCGCCGCTGTCGCGATGTCGCGCGGCTCGCGGTCGCTCGTGTGATCGCTGTCCTGCTCGCTGTCGCCGTCACGGAAGCCCATGTCGCTCGCCCTCTCCGCGCGCCGTCCTAGTCGAGTCGCGGGCCGGCGGCGAGGGCCGGCTTGAGCTCGCGCGCCGGGCCGGAGCGCTCCGGCGCCGCGCTGCGCAGCCGCTCTGCGAGGTGGGTGCGGCGCTCCTCCTTTCGGGTCTCCGCCAGCGCCAGCGACACAGCCCGCGGATCCGCGACGAGCACCACGAGCCGCTTGCCGCGGGTCACCGCCGTGTAGATGAGGTTCCGCGAGAGCATGACGAAATGCTGGGTGAGGATCGGCACGATCACCGCCGGATACTCGCTCCCCTGGCTCTTGTGGATGCTCGTCGCGTAGGCGAGCGTCAGCTCGTCGAGCTCCGCTTCCTCGTAGCCCACCTCGCGATCGTCAAAGCGCACCAGGAGCTTCCGCTCCTCGGCGTTCACGTCCGTGATGAACCCGACATCGCCGTTGTAGACCTCGCGGTCGTAGTCGTTGCGGAGCTGCATCACCTTGTCGCCGAGCCGCAACGTCCGCGCGCCACGCGTGACGCTCGGGCCCTCGGGGTTCAGCGCCGCCTGCATCCGCGCGTTCAGGGCGATCGCCCCGGCCTCGCCCTTGTGCATCGGCGTCAGCACCTGCACGTCCCGCCGCGGGTCCAGCCCGAACCCCTTGGCGATGCGCTCCGTCACGAGGTGGAGGATCAGCTCCGCCGCCGCCTCGGCCTCGGTCCGCTCGATCACATAGAACTCGCCGCCGGGCCCGCGCGCGCCCTCCGGGGGCAGGCCGTCGTGGATCCGGTGCGCGTTCTGGACGATGAGGCTGCCCTCGGCCTGCCGGAAGATCTGCGTGAGCCGCACCGTCGGCACCTCGCCCGAGGCGATCACGTCCCGCAGCACCGCGCCGGGCCCGACCGACGGCAGCTGATCGACGTCGCCCACCAGCACGAGCCGCGCCGCGTCGGACGTGGCCTGGAGGAGCGCGTCGGCGAGCGCCAGATCGAGCATCGACGCCTCGTCGACCACGATCGCCCCCGCCTCGATCGGGCGGCCTCGCTGGCGCGCGAACTTGCGCTGCTTCGGATCGAACTCCAGGAGGCGGTGGAGCGTGACCGCCTCGCGACCGGTCGCCTCGCTCATCCGCTTGGCGGCGCGGCCCGTCGGCGCGGCGAGCCGCACCGGGAGCCGGGCGCGATCGAAGAGCGCCAGGATGGCCCGGACGATGGTCGTCTTGCCGACGCCCGGGCCGCCCGTGATGACCAGCACCTTGTTCCGCGCCGCCTGCTCCACGGCGTCCCGCTGCGCGGCCGCCAGCGAGACCTTCGTCTTCGCCTCGAACGCGGTGATCGCCCCGTCGATGCCCTCCACGAGGCGCGCGTCGCCCGCCGCGTCGTCCTTGTCGCCCCCCAGCAGCAAGCGCATCCGGCGCGCGAGCCGCACCTCGGCCTCGTGGAGGTCCTTCGGGTAGACGGCCACCTCGCCGGTCGACAGCGTCTCGAGCCGCACGTGGCCGCTCGCCGCGAGCGCGTCGATCGCGCTGTCGGCCTCGGCGGCGTCGCGCTCGAGCATCGCCGCGGCGAGCTCCGCGAGGTCCGGCCGCTCCGCGAGCGTGTGCCCGCGCGTCGACAGATCGACCAGCGTCTGCAGCACGCCCGCCTGCGCCCGCTCCGGCGAGTCGGCCCGGATGCCGATCGAGCGCGCGATCCGGTCGGCGGTCTTGAAGCCGATGCCCCACACGTCGAGCGCGAGCCGGTACGGGGAGCGGGAGACGATGTCGATCGCGTGGGGGCCGAACCGCCTGTAGATGCGGCTCGCCAGCGCCGGGGAGGCGCCGTGCGCCTGGAGGAAGATCATGATGGCCCCGATCGCCCGCTGCGCCGCCCACGCCTTCGCGACCGCCTGCGCCCTCCGCTGGCCGAGCCCGGGGACCTCGGCGAGCCGCTCCGGCGACCGGTCGAGGATCTCCAGCGTCTCCGTGCCGAACGCCTCCACGATCCGCTTCGCGTAGGCGGGGCCGATGCCCTGCACCATGCCGGACCCGAGGTAGCGCTCGAGCCCATCGAGCGTGGCGGGGGCGATCGGCAGCAGGGTCTCGACCTTGAGCTGCTCGCCGTGCTTCGGATCGCGCTCGTACCGCCCCGTCGCGCGCACGCGCGTGCCGGGGCCGACCGGCGGGAACACCCCGACCCAGACCTCCGGCGCGGCGCCGGCGGTGACCTCCACCCGCAGCACCCGGAAGCCGCTCGACTCGCTCTCGTAGGTGACGCGGACGACCTCGCCCTCGACCGTCGCGGACCCGTCGCCCGCCACCTCCCTGGCCGAGAAGAGCCTCTGCTGGCCCCCGCCGCCCGGCGGGCGCTCGCCGAGCTCGCCTGGTCGCTCGCCGCGGTCGTGCGGGCGCGGCGCGTCGTCCGGCGGCGGCGCGGCTGCCCCCCGGGCTGCCCGATCGGGGCCGCCGCTCCGCTGGGACCGTTGCACGAGGGCAGCTTGTAGCCGCCGGCCCGCCGGCGGCAACGCCCTCGTGCGCGGCGGCGCGTGATAGTCCTCGCGGGT
>JAICEP010000074.1 GCA_025924095.1 Sorangium sp. | reverse complement strand
GTGCCGAGCCCGCCGATGACCATCTGCGTCTGCGTCCGCTCGGCCTTGTCGACGAACACGAGACACCGCCCCGGCCTCGCGCTCGGCTCCGCCACCGGATCGGCGATCGCCTCGCCCTCGGCCAGGCCGGACAGGAGGCGCTCCGCGACCCGGTGCGCCTCGCCGAGCTCGATGTCGCCCGAGATGGCCACGATCGCGTTGCGCCGGGTGTAGTGCCGCGCATAGAAGGCCGCGACGTCGTCGCGCGTGATCTCCCGCAGCGTCGGGATGGTGCCCGCGATGCGGCGGCCGTAGGGGTGCCCCGCGAACAGGGTGCGCCGGAAGGCGCGGCTGCAGAGCGAGCGATCGCTGTCGCGCGCCTCGATGAGCTCGGCCTCAGCCTCGCGCAGGAGCCGCGCGAGCTCGGTCGGCGAGAACGTCGGGCGCGCGAGGAGCGTGGCCCCGAGCTCGATGAACCGATCGAGCGAGCGCTTGATCACCTCGAAGTGGACCGTCGTCGCGCTCGTCGCCACGTCGGCGCCGAACTCCCCGCCGAGCGCGTCGATCGTCTCCTCGATCTCGTTCGCGCTGTAGCCCTCCGCCCCGCGGCGGAGCATGCGCGCCGTGATCCGGGCGAGCCCCTCGCGCCCGACCGGGTCGTGCGCCGCGCCGGAGCGGAACGCGACCACGATGCTGACGATGGGGAGCGCGTGGCTCGTCTCCACGAGCACCGCCCCGTCGCGCGGCACCACGCGCCCAGCCGACGCTCCCCTGCCCTGCCCCTCGGCGCCCCATGCGAGGCCGCTCTTCACGCTCTGGCTCACGATGTCTCCTCGCTCTCCGCGTCCGCCTCGTCCCCGTCGTCCTCGGTGCTCGATCCGTCCGGGACCACGTGGACCACGGTCCGCGCCGAGCTCACGAGGTAGCGCCGCGCCACGCGCAAGAGGTCCCCCACGGTGGCCCGCCGGTAGGCGGCGAGCCGCTCGAACAGCGCCGCGGGATCGCCGAGCACCGTCTCGTAGAAGCCGATCTGCTCGGCCTTGCCGGCGACCGTCTCGAGCCCTTGCAGGATCGAGAGCTCGATGCGCGCCTTCGCCCGGTCGAGCTCCGCCTCGCTGACCGGGGTGCGGCACACCGCCTCCAGGAGCGGATCGAGGGCCGCGAGCAGCTCCTCGCCGGTGTAGGCGCCGCGGGCGCAGAGATAGATGTCGTACAGCGCGGGGTCGCGGAACGAGCCGACCCAGCCGCGGACCTCGCTCGCGATCTCCTGCTCCTGCACGAGCGCGCGGTGCACGCGCGACGACCGCCCGGCGAAGAGGATCTCGTTCAGCAGCACGAGGGGCGCATGGTCGAAATCCCCGAGCGCCGGCGAGCGGTAGCCCATCGCGATCTTGTGCGTGGCGGTCGGCTTCGCCACCTCGGCGCGGCGCTCCGCGACCTGCGGCGGCTCGGGGCACACGTCCTCCACCGGGAGCTTCGACGGCTCCTGCGTGCCGTAGTGGTCCTGCACCGCCCGCAGCGCCTGGTCGAGCGCGACGTCACCGACGACGACCAGCGCCGCGTTGTTGGGGGCGTAGTACGTCCGGTAGAACTCGAGGCAGTCCTCGGTCGTGAAGCCCTTGATGTCCTCCATCCAGCCGATGGTCGGCCACCCGTAGGCGTGCTCGCAGAACGCCTCCTTGTAGAGCAGCTCGCTCACCGCCCCGTCGACGTCGTCCTCGACCCGCTGCCGCCGCTCGTTGGCGACGACCTCTTTCTCGCTCGTCACCTGGGGGTCGCGGAGGACGAGCCGCGCCATGCGCTCCGCCTCGAGGCGGAGGGTGAGCTCGAGCGCGTCCTTCGGCAGGTTCGTGTGGTAGTAGGTCCAGTCGAGGAACGTCGCCGCGTTCGTCTCGGCGCCGGCCTCCTCGAGCATCCGGTCGAACGCGCCGTGGGCGACGCTCTCCGTCTCGCCGAACATCAGGTGCTCGAACAGGTGGGCGATGCCGGTCTTGCCCACGCGCTCGTGGCGCGAGCCGACGCCGAACCAGGTCTGCAGACAGACCACGGGCGCCGAGGCGTCGGCGAGCACGAGCACCTTGAGCCCGTTGCCCAGGACGAAGCGCTCGACGCGCATCGCGGGACCGAACGCGATGGTGGCGTCATGGCACAGCCGGGCGAGCGGCGAGCGGTCGCGGTTCAGCTCGTCGAGCATGTCGGCGAGCGGATCCAGTCGAGGGAGCGCGTTGGCGCCGGGGACCGAGTAGGCAAGCGTCTCCTGCATGGCAGACGCAGCCCATACCACGCTCAGCGCCGCGGCGCTGCGTGGCACAGAACGTCGTTCGGATCTCGCGTCGACTGGTGGCACTCCCACAGGGCGTCGTGGCAGGAGACGACGAGGACCCCCGCGTCGTACGCCTCCTTGAGAGACGAGCCTGCCCGCTGCGCCAGCAGGTTCGACGGGGTGCGCTCGGTGCACCCCTTGCCCATGTCGACCTCGATCTTTCTGTTCCCCTTGGCCGGCTTCACGGGGCTCGACGGGGTCTTGCCTTTGTCCGCGGTGCGCACCGCCGTGGCGAGCTTCGGCAGGATCCGCTCGAGGTAGGCCTTGTCCACGAGGGGATCGGTCGGCTGCGGCGACACCATGGCGAGCGTGTACTGGATCGCCATCATCTGCAGTTCGGCCGGGGCGCTCGGCTGGATCGGCCCGCTCGACCCCATCGGGACCGGCCGAGGCGGCATCTCTCGCTTCGCGGTCTCCGTGGCCGCGGGGGTCGCCGCAGCGCTCTGGGCCGGCGCGGCGCTCGGCGCGGAAGCTGAGGCGGACACCCCCGGCGCCGGCGCCGGGGCGCGCGGCTCGTCGCACGCGAGGACGGCGAAGCCGAGGGCAAGGGCGAGGACAGGGTGCGCCGCGCGGCGATCGCGCGAGCGGACGAGGGCGGGCTGCATGGGCGGCTTATACGGGCGGGGGGCCCCCGCCGCCACGCCGGCGTGCCGGCGGCGCCTCGCGCCTCAGTCGATCTTCAGGATGGCGAGGAACGCCTCCTGCGGGATCTCGACGCTCCCGACCATCTTCATCCGCTACTTGCCCTCTTTCTGCTTCTCGAGGAGCTTGCGCTTCCGGCTGATGTCGCCGCCGTAGCACTTGGCGGTCACGTCCTTGCGCATCGCCTTCACGGTCGTCCGCGCGATGATCTTCGACCCGATCGCCGCCTGGATGGCGACCTCGTACTGCTGGCGCGGCACGATGTCCTTGAGCTTCACGGCGAGGTCCCGGCCCCGGGCGTAGGCCTTGTCCCGGTGCACGATGACGCTCAGGGCGTCGAGCGGGTCGCCGTTCACCATCATGTCGAGCTTGATGAGCTCGTCGGCGCGGTACCCGACGAGCTCGTAGTCCATCGACGCGTAGCCGCGCGACACGCTCTTCAGCTTGTCGTGGAAGTCGAAGAGCACCTCGCTGAGGGGCATGTCGTAGGTGATGATCACGCGGTCGGACGAGGCGTACTGGATCGACTTCTGCTCCCCGCGCCGCTCCTGGCACAGGGCGAGGACGGCGCCGACGTACGTCGACGGCACGTGGACGGTCATCCGGAAGATCGGCTCCTCGATGCGCTCGATGAGGTTCGGCGGCGGGAGCTTCGCCGGGTTCTCGATCGACTTCATCGAGCCGTCGTTCAGGAAGCAGTGATAGACGACGCTCGGCGCGGTCGTGATGAGGTCGAGGTTGTACTCGCGCTCGAGCCGCTCCTGGATGATCTCCATGTGGAGCAGGCCGAGGAAGCCGCACCGGAAGCCGAACCCGAGCGCCTCGGACGTGTCGGGCTCGAAGACGAACGCCGCGTCGTTCATGTGGAGCTTCGACAGAGCGTCCCGGAGGTCCTCGTACTGGGCCGAGTCCGTCGGGAAGATCCCGGCGAAGACCATCGGCTTGACCTCCTTGAAGCCGGGCAGCGCGACCGTCGCGGGGTGGACCGCGTCGGTCACCGTGTCGCCGATCTTTGTGTCGACCACGCTCTTGATGTTGCCGACGAGGAAGCCGACCTCCCCTGGCCCGAGCTCGGTGATGGCGGCCGCGTGGGGCGTGAACACGCCCATCTCCGTGAGCTCGTAGTCGCGGCCGGTCGCCATGAAGCGGATCTTCTGCCCCTTGCGGAGGACGCCGTCGACCACGCGCACCATGACGACCGCGCCGCGGTAGCTGTCGTACCAGCTGTCGAAGATGAGGGCGCGGGGCGCCGCGTTCAGGTCGCCCTTCGGCGCGGGGATGCGCTCGACCACCGCCTCGAGGATCTCCGCGATGCCGATCCCCGTCTTGGCGCTGGCGGGGATGGCGCCGGAGCAGTCGAGGCCGATGACGTCCTCGATCTCGCGGGTCGTCCGCTCGACGTCGGCCGAGGGGAGGTCGATCTTGTTGAGGACCGGGATGATCGCGAGGTTGTTGTCGAGGGCGAGGAAGACGTTGGCGAGGGTCTGCGCCTCGACGCCCTGGGTGGCATCGACGACGAGCAGCGCCCCCTCGCACGCCTGGAGGCTGCGCGAGACCTCGTAGTTGAAGTCGACGTGCCCGGGCGTATCGATGAGGTGGAGCCGGTAGGTCTGCCCGTCCTTCGCGGTGTAGTCGAGCCGGACGGTCTGGGCCTTGATCGTGATCCCCCGCTCGCGCTCGAGGTCCATCTTGTCGAGGAACTGCTCCTTCTGCTCGCGGGCGGTGAGCGCCCCGGTCACGTCGAGGATGCGGTCGGCGAGCGTGGACTTGCCGTGATCGATGTGGGCGATGATGGAGAAGTTGCGGATGAGCTTGGAGTCAACGGGCATAGCGAGCTTCAGGGCGCGGCGACCTGACCAGCGTTAGCGGCCGCAGCGCGCGGCCTCGACCGAGATGCGAAGGAGCGGACCTGAGGCCCGTGCCCCCTCGGGGAACCGAACCGCAGCACGTAGCGCTGCGGCCGCCGAGGGAAATGGTGGACCGCGGCGTGCCTGCTCCTAGCGCGAGCAGCGCCGCGAAGCTATCCGCCCGGACAGCGCGCGGCGTCCAGGCACATGCCCTCCCTCGGCCTCCCGGGTGCTTCCCAAACCCGGAGGCGCGCCAGCCTCCAGCCTGGGTCATTTCTTCGGGATCGGCGGCGGGGGGGCCGGCGTGCTCTCCAGGGACATCTGCCCTGGCAGCACGTGCTCGTAGTGCTTGAGGATCATGTCGATCCCTTCGCGGATGTAGACCGCGATCGGGACCTTGGTGCGTTCGTGCAGGATCTTCAGCCGCTCGGCCTGCTCCGGCGTGATGTAGATGGTCGTCGAGACTTTCTTCCGCGACATGTCACGCCCGGGAGGGTAAACCCGCCAGTCTCGATGGGTACGACTGACAAGACGTTACCCTAGATGCCGGTACGTATGATGTCAATCGGAATGGCGCTGTCGCTTGGCGGGGCGCGGTCCTTCATCCCGCACGCGGCCATCCCGCACGCGGCCGGCGGGGTCGCCTCCCGTGGGGCTTCTTGATGTGCGCACGGACGGCGGTCTAGACTGCCGCCGAAGCTGGTCCGCGTCGGGACGGCTCGCCCGGCGCGTCGAGCTTTGTCCCGAAAGTCCCGGGCCCGCCGGAGGAATCTCTTGATGACGCGATTCCCGCTCACCTGGCCGTCGCCCAGGTGCTTGCTCGTGGCCCTGATGACCGCTGCCGTCGCCTCCTGCGCGTCCTCGACGCCGGCGCCTTCGAGCGCGAAGAGCTCCACCGGCGAGCGGGACACGGCGATCGTCCACGAGCCCTGCGAGAAGGACTCCGCCTCTGCGCAGAAGGTCGATGTGAACGGCGACCGGATGCCCGACATCATCCACGTGAAGAAGGACGGCCGGGAGGTCTGCCGGGTCGTCGACCTGAACCTGGACGGCTCGATCGACGCCTTCATCTACTACGACGGCAACGGGGTCGAGCGCCGGCGCGAGTCGGACTTCGATCGCGATGGGCGCGCCGACGAGATCGCGCACTACGAGCGCGGCGCCGTCGTGCTGAAGGAGCGCGAGACCAACTTCGACGACAAGCTCGACACCTGGGACTACTACGAGGGGCCGCGCCTCGCGCGCCGCGAGCGCGACTCCGACGGCGATGGAATCATCGACCAGTGGTGGCAGTTCAACAACCCGAACGACCCGAGGTGCGCGGTCGTTTCCACCGATCAGAACACCGACGGTAAGCCCGACCCGAACAGCGTGGTTGATCTCTGCGCCGAGTCGTACGGCGCGCCGAAGGCGATCCCCCCGCCTCCTCCGGGCAGCGCGTCGACCCCGGCCGGCGCCGCCCCGGCGACGAGCGCCGCGCCCGCGAGCTCCGCGCCCGCCCCCGCCAACGCCGCGAGCCAGCCGGCCGACAAGAAGGGACCGTGACATGAGGAGACAGGCGCTCATCGCGCTCGCTGCGCTCGGCTTGCTCGGCGCGGCGTGCGGCTCGGATCCGGGGTTCGATGGCGCGAAGGCGCCGAAGGTGGAGGCGGCCCGCAACGCCGACGGCAGCATCGACGATCGCTCGATGTGCGAATGGAAGGGCAGACAGGATCGCGAGGCGAGCGAGACCGCGGGGCCGGGCGCGATCCAGCCCAACGTGCGGCGCGTCTGGCAGATCGTGGGCACCGGTGAGGACCGCCACCGGGCGCTCGTCTGCCGCGAGATCGACACAAACTTCGACGGGGTGAAGGACGTCGTCCGCAAGTACAACGACAAGGGCGAGAGCCTGCACGAGGAGTCCGACTCGAACTACGACGGCCGGATCGACACCTGGCTCACGTTCGCCAGCGGGAGGCTGGCCGAGGTGAGGATCGACTCCGATCGCGACGGCAACCCCGATGAGTGGAAGTACTACGGCGGCGGCAAGCTCGCGCGCATCAAGCGGGACACGAACCGCGACGGCAAGCCGGACGTCTGGGAGATCTACCGCATGGGCCGGCTCGAGCGGATGGGCGTGGACATCGACGCCGACGAGCGGGTCGATCGGTGGGACCATGACAACGAGGTGAAGCGCCGCGTCGAGGAAGACGAGCGCAAGAAGGAAGAGGAGGCCGCTGCGGCGGCCGCGAAGAAGGCCGCGGAGGATCAGTCCGCCGCGGACAAGGCGAACGAGGCCGCGGGCGGCAGCGGGAGCGCGGATCCCCCCAAGGACAAGAAATAGCGCGCGCCTCCTCCGACCGAGTGGAGGTCGATCTCGCCCGCCTGGCCCCGCCCGCGTCCTGCTCGCCCCGGTGCTCCTGCCGCCGCAGGCGCTCGCCGCGGCGGACATGCGGGCGCGCCGGCGTCGACGTCGGCCTCGGGCCTGAGGAGAGCGCGGCACCAACGTTGGTCGACGCGGCGCGAGGGGCGTGCTTATCAGAGCCGCCGGCCGGCAGCGCAGCGTCGGCGTAGGTCCCGAGCACACCATGGAAGAACGTCTGCAGAAGATCATCGCGCGCGCCGGCGTGGCCTCACGCAGGTCGGCCGAGGAGCTCATCCTCGCCGGGCGGGTACGCGTGAACGGCCACGTCGTGACCGAGCTCGGCGTGAAGGCCGACCGGCAGAAGGATCGGATCGAGGTCGATGGCAAGCGCCTCGTCTCCGAGGCGCCGGTCTACCTGGCCCTGCACAAGCCGCGGAACGTCGTCTCGACCTTGAGCGATCCCGAGGGGCGCCCGACGGTCGCCGACTACGTGCGCGGCACCGGCGCGCGGCTCTACCCCGTGGGTCGGCTCGACTTCGCGACCAGCGGGATCCTGCTCATGACGAACGACGGCGACTTCGCCAACGCGCTGCTCCATCCGCGCGGCGGTGTGCCGAAGACGTACGTGCTGAAGGTCCAGGGGGTCATGAGCGACGACGACCTCACGCCGTGGCGCGAGGGCATCCGCCTGGAGGACGGCGTCACGCTGCCGGCCGAAGCGCGGGTGCTCCGCCGCGAGGGCGACAAGACGTGGATCGAGGTGACCCTCCGCGAGGGTCGCAACCAGCAGATCCGGCGCATGGGCGAGGCGAGCGGCTGGCCCGTGATGCGCCTGGCCCGGACGACGTTCGCCGGCGTGACCTCGGAAGGGCTCCGGCCCGGAGAGTGGCGCGCCTTGAAGGTGGACGAGCTCACCCACATCCGCGAGTCGTTCGGCGTGCCCAAGCGCATCCGTGGCGCGATGATGGGCGCGTCGTCCGGACCGGTCGACCATCGCCGCACAGCGGGCTTGGCCCGGTCGAGCGCGAAGGCGTCGCCTCGACCTGGGCCGGAGGCCGGCGGCCCGGCCGCGCGCAGCCGCGGGCCCGCTGGGCCGAGGGCTCGCACGAGGACCCACGCCGACGTCCCGAGCGCATCCGGCCCGGCCCCCGCTGGGCCGAGGGCTCGCACGAGGACCCACGCCGACGTCCCGAGCGCATCCGGCCCGGCCCCCGCTGGGCCGAGGGCTCGCTCCAGGACCAGCGCCACCGCGCCGACGGCGCCCGGCCCGGCCCCCGCTAGATCTGCGCGAAACGCCCGCTCCGAAACGAAGCCTCGAGCAGCTGAGACACGCGCGCCTCGAGCTCGCGGGCGCGGGCGTCGTTGATGCCGGCAAGCGCCTGCTTGATCTCGCCGAGCGCCTTCAGCTGACTGAACAGCTGCACGTCACCGAGCGCGGCGCCGCCCGTGAGGATCTGCCGGATGCGGTCGATCTCCGCGGCGAGCGCCTCCACCCCGACACCGAGCGCGCCGACGCGGCGGCGATCCGGGTGCTCGCGGAAGAACGCCTCCAGCACCGGCTGCACGATGCCTTCGAGGATCGCCGCCTGATCCTGGTTGTTCCAGATGTGTTTGAGCACGAAGAAGTCGCTCGCGTCCGTGGTCTGACGGCCGTCGAGGTAGGCGCTGGCGGCGAAGAGCTTGAGCATCTTCACGACCCGGCGGTCCGAGAGCGATATCCCCTCGGCGCGGATCTGGAAGACCAGCCCCTTGTAGGCCGAGAGGAACGCGTCGCCGAAGTTCATCCGCGCGCCGAACCCCCGGCCGAGCTCGGCGAGCTCGCGCGCCGCGACGAGCGGGCGGAGCGGCTCGCCGGCCATGTGCCGGATCTCCTGCTGGATGCCGCGCTGGAGCAGCTCGCTGAAGTGGTAGGCGTCGAGGTTGTCGGACTGCACGCGCAGGAGGAAGCGGTCGAAGATCGCTGTCAGCGTCTCGTCGCCCGGCACCTCGTTCGAGGCCGCAAAGACGCTGAGGAGCGGGCAGCGGATCACCTGCCCGCCGCTCGAGAACTTGCGCTCGTTCAGCAGCGTGAGCAGCGCGTTCAGGATGGCGCTGTTCGACTTGAAGACCTCGTCGAGGAAGACGATCTCCGCCTCGGGGAGCATTCCCGACGTGTTCCGGCGGTAGACGCCCTCGCGGAAAGCGCCGATGTCGACCGGACCGAAGATCTCGTTCGGCTCGGTGAAGCGCGTGAGCAGGTACTCGAAGTACTGGGCCTGCATCAGCTCGGCGAGCGTGCGGATGAGCGCGCTCTTCGCGGTCCCAGGCGGGCCGAGGAGCACGCAATGCTCCCCCGCGACGACCGCGATCATGAGCAGGCGGATGATCTCGTCCTTGCCCAGGAACTGCCGCTCGAGGCTGTGGGCAAGCAGGCGCAGGCGCTCGTGGAGCGGAGCGGACATGAGGCGAATCCTCGTATCACAGGCCCGCCGCCCGGCGCATCGATCGCCGTAGCGCCCCGTGCGTTCCCGCGGCCCCCGCGCGCCGGGCAGTGGAACAAAACACAGAGGCCGGTGGGTCGCACCGGCCTCGCTGGTCTGCTCGCTGTTGCAGAGCCTATGTCGTGGAGCGGGAGACGGGATTTGAACCCGCGACGTCAACCTTGGCAAGGTTGCACTCTACCACTGAGTTACTCCCGCAGATGTCAATCGCCTGTTTCAGGAAATCATCATCTGATGGCACTTGTCAGAGAATTCCTGATTCGCGCCGGGTCATCACCGGAGGGCGTCTCCGTCGATGCGTGGCGGATGAGTACCAATCGGCGTGACCAGAGTCAAGCTCTCAAGAACAAAACCTTAAAACTTCCGTCGCCGGCAGGTTGCACGGCCGCTCTGGTCGAGTATTGTGTGGCCATTGCGAGCGAGGGGGCTCGCCAAGCAGCACCGCGCCACGGTGCCGCTCACAAAAGCCTTCGCGTTCGCGACAGCGGCACCGTGTGGCGTGCTCTTACATCATAAGGGTGCCCGCCGCTCGGCGCGCTCTTGGTTGGCCTGGGTCGACCAGGCGGGTCCTTTGGACTTGGGGGGAGCATGAACGAACAGACTGCTTTGCGAGTGGACGTTGCGGAGACGCCGGCACCGGTCCTTCAGAAGGAGTACCGGTCCGGAGTCCACGCCAAGCGACAGGACGATGATGGAGGGTGGGGGCTCGTCCTGATCGGCCTCGACGCCCCGCCGCGGATCGTGAGCCTCATGGACGGCGCCGTGATCGGCAGCGCCGCGCGCGACGGGCGCATCGAGGGGAGCGGTATCGCGCCGGAGCACGCCAAGATCAGCGTCCGCTCGGACGGTTGTTACATCGAGGACATGGATACCCACGACGGCACGTGGGTGAACGGCGTCCGCGCCCGGCGCATCGGCGTGATGCACGGCGACGTGGTGCGCCTCGGCCAGCAGCTCGCGATCTTCGTGGAGCGGCACCTCGCGCTGTACGACGGCGCGCCGTCGCGGCTCGGGCCGCTCGTGTTCGGCTCGAAGCAGCGCAAGGACTGGATCGACCCGGTGATGAAGCTTGTGCAGTCGGGCTCCAGCGTCTGCATCGAGGGCGCGCCCGGGGTCGGCAAGCGCACGCTGGCCCGCCTCGCGGCCGCGGTGCGCGAGGGCCTGGGGGAGACCCTGGTCGTCGACGGCGGCGCCGAGACCAAGCCGGTCATCCCGCCGGGCGCGCGGCCGATGACCTGGCTCGTCCTCGACGCCGATCGCCTGCCGCGCCCGCAGCAGCTGGAGATCGCGCACTCGGTCGGCCGCTCGAACGGCGTCAGCATCATCGCGACGACGGGGCAGCCGCTCGATCGGGCGGCCGGCGACGGGCGGGTGGCGCCGTGGTTCGCGTCGCTCTTCTCCGGCAAGCGGATCACGATCCCGACGCTCGAGATGCGGCGCGAGGACGTGCCGCTCATCGTGCGCGACATCGCGGAGCGCAACGCGATCGGCCTCGATCGCTTCACCCCGCAGCTCCTGGAGGCGCTCGTCCGCGCCGGCTGGCCGGGCGGCGTGCCGCAGCTCGAGTCCGCCATCGTGACGGCGGCCCAGGCCTCGCCGGACGGCCCGCTCTCCGTCACGCCGATCGCGGGCTCGCTCGCGCGCGGCCCGCGCGTGAAGCCGAACCGCCCGCCGGCGACGGATCCGTCGCTCGCGCGCGCCCGCCTCGAGGACGCCCTCGCCCGGGCCAACGGCTCCGTGGCGTCGGCTGCGCGCGCCCTGGGCATGTCGCGGCAGGCGATCTACCGCGAGGCCGACCGGCTCGGCCTCGACATCGCGCGCCGCAGGGTCCCGCGCGGCTGAGCTGATCGCCGCCCCACGCCCGGGAGCCTCGCGGCGCGCCAGCGCCGGCAGGGGCTCCCGGCGCGCCTCATGACGAAGCGCAGTGCGCGCCGGCCAGGCGCGTACCTTCAGCCGTAGAATCCGAGAGACGTGTGGCTGACGATCGATCCCTCCTCGGGGTCGATGCACTGCTCGTAGTTCAGCAGCTCTCCGCGCGACGACGGCGGGAGCGCGCGGAGCAACGTGTAGATGGGGCCGAGGCCGCAGACGCGACGGGTGCCGAGGTCCTCTGCGACGTCGGCGAAGAAGCCCGGCGGATCGACCGACGTTGCGCGCTCGATCGAGGCGAGATCGCGATCGCGCAGCGTCATCCGCTGGCGCTCGCCGAGCGGCGCGGGGTCGCCGAAGCGCGGACCGACGTGGGCGAGGTCTGCCCCTGCGATCACGAGGACGCGCCCGGGGCGCCTCGCCAGGGCGTCGCGGAGCGACGTCAGGAACGACTCGGCGCCGTCGTCCTGCGCGGGATCGCGGCGCCGCGCCTGGCACTCCGAGAGGCCACAGAGGATGGGCACGATCGACGCCGCGCGGTCGCCGAGGAGGTGCCGGACGAACACGGCCTGGAACTCGATCGAATGCTCGTTCTTGTGCAGGTACTGATCCTCGTGCACGTCGAAGCGGCTCGCGGCCGCGAGCTCCGCGATCATCTCGCGATCCGGATCGAGCGGGCCGAGCGGCGTCGCGAACGTCTTCTCGCAAACGGCATACGGGCGCCGCATCGGGGCGTGCGACGTCCCGAGCAGAACGAAGGTGTCGACCTTCTCCAGCCCCGGCGCCGCCAGCGCCTGCTCCAGCGCGGCGTAGGCGTGCCCATAGCCCGCCGCGGCGCGCCAGAGGTCCATGTGCGGCGCGCAGAGCCCGACCATGCGCTTCGGCGCGCCCTGCGCCGCGGCGGCGCGCGTCGCTCCGCCCTGCGGCCGCGCGCCCCGGAGACACTGGCGCTCGATGAAATCGGCGAGCCTCAGCCGATCGCCGTGGTACGCGCCGCCCGCGTGGGCAGCCACCCGGATCGGCGACGCGTCGAACGACCGCACGACCGTCCGCCGGCGCGCGTGGAACCGCGGGCTGTCGAGCATCCACGCGCGTTCCAGCTCGTCGGCCAGCTGCGCCACGTGGGCGGCATCCACCTGCTGGCCCGTCGACCGGGAGACGTCGCGCGCGATCTCGTCGACCGATCGCCGCCCGTCGAAGCGCGCGAGCACCGCGGAGCGCGCGGCGGGCACGACGACGGCGGACGGCGCGATGCCCTCTGTGTCGCGCAGCATCAGCGCGCGGCCGTGGCGCTCATCCTGGATGACGATGACCTCCAGAGCTCGGAGCTTCGGGCGCAGGGACGACATCCATCGCGAGGATAGCGCGTGCGCGCCCGCCGCCCAGCATGCCCCCTCGCGCGCCCTGCCGCAGCGCCGACGGCCCCCTCGGTCGCAGGGGGCAGCTCGCTCCGGAACGGACCGCGCTGGTGCCACGCGTTAAAGCTCCCCTCAGGAGCGCGGATTGCCGCTTCGCGGCGGAGCCGCGTGGCACTAGGCTCGTTCCTCGGGATCCGCCCCGCTCCGCCCCCGCCTCGCGCCGGCCACCGTCGTGCGCGCGGACGCACGAGAGCTCGCCCTGACGAATGCGCCGCACCGCGACCCCTGAGCCGCACGCCCGTGAAGCCGATCTGCTCGCCGAGCTCTCGGCCGTGTACCGCGAGGCGGAGGAGGTCTTCCACGGCTGGACCTGCCAGGCCTCGACCGAGTGCTGCCGGTTCGGCGTCACGGGTCGCGAGCCGTATGTGACGTCCATCGAGCTCACCGCCGTCCGGCGCGCGATCGCGGCCCGCGGCGGCCCGCGGGCGCTTCAGGGAATCGTGCGAGCCAGCGGGACCGGAGCGCCCGAGCAGCCCTCGTCCGCCGGCGAGCCGAGCCGTCGGCGCGCGCTGCCGCAAGCCTCGGAGCGGCGGTGTCCGATGCTCACCGACGCTGGCCGCTGCGCGATCTACGCCGCGAGGCCGCTCGGGTGCCGCACGTTCTTCTGCGATCGCGCCACCGCCGGATCCCCGGTGCGTCACCACGACGTGACCCGGCTCGTCCGCAAGGTGCAGGAGGTCGCAGCGCGGCACGAGCCGAGCGGCGACCTCGGCCGCCCGCTCACCCGCGCGCTCGCGGACGCCGGACCGGGCGCCGGGGGTGGACCGCCCAGGACGAGCGGCGCGGCGCGCGCTCGCCGCGGTCGCTGACGCGCCGGCTCAGGTCCGCTCGACGGCCATCACGCCGGGGATCCGCTGCAGGTGCCGGATGACGCTCTTCAGCTGCGCGAGGTCGGAGCAGAGGAAGGTGAACGTGTTCATCGCCCGGCCATCATCGCCCGCCCGACAGGTCGCCTCGCTGATGTTGATGCCCTGCTCGTGGAACGTATGGCCCACCGTCGCCAGGATGCCCGGCCGGTTCGCCGTCATCACCTTGATCTGCACCGGGCGGTTGATCTTCGCGCGCGAGTCCCACGAGATCTCCACGCGTCGCTCCGGGTCCGTGTCGAACGCCTTGGCGCAGTTGCGGCGGTGGACCGTGATGCCGCGGCCGCGCGTGATGAACCCGACGATCTCGTCGCCGGGGAGCGGGTTACAGCACTTCGTGTAGCGAACGAGGACATCGTCGATGCCGTTCAGGCGGATGCCGTGGCTGTCGCGCCCCGTGACCTTGCGGACGAGCGACTCGATGCGCCCCTCCTTGATCGACTCGGGCGGCGGCGTCGGGGTGCCCTTCTCGTTCTCCTTGGGGGTGGGCGCGAGGAACTCGCACACCGCACGGACGCTCACCTTGCCGTAACCGACCGCGATGAACAGCTCGTCGGCCGAGGAGACGCCGAACCGCTCCATGACCTTGCGCAGCTCGGCCTCGTTCTTCGTGAGACGGCTCAGGCTCATGCTCCGCTGGTGCATCTCCTTCTCGAGGAGCTCGCGGCCGAGCTTGAGCGACTTCTCTCGCTGCTCCGTGCGCAGGTAGTTGCGGATCTTGGAGCGCGCGCGGCTGGTCGACACGTAGTCGAGCCAGTCCTTCGAGGGGTGCTGGCTCGGGTTGGTCATGACCTCGACGACGTCACCGTTCCGGAGCTTCGAGCGGAGCGGGACGATCGCGCCGTTGACCCGCGCCCCCGAGCAGTGATCGCCGACCTTCGTGTGGATCGCGTAGGCGAAGTCGATCGGCGTCGAGCCGCGGGGGAAGACGCGCACGTCCCCCTTCGGCGTGAAGACGTACACCTCGTCCTGGAACAGGTCGACCTTGACGCTCTCGAGGAACTCGGCCGGGTCCTTGAGCTCCTTCTGGAACTCCATCAGCTGGCGGAGCCAGCCGAACCGCGCGGCGTCCTTCGGGTCGATGCCGCCGGAGTTGTTCTCCTTGTATTTCCAGTGCGCGGCGATGCCCTGCTCCGCCACGCGGTGCATGTCGTGGGTGCGGATCTGGATCTCGATCCGCTCGCGCCCAGGTCCGATGACCGTCGTGTGCAGCGACTGGTACATGTTCGGCTTGGGCAGCGCGACGTAATCCTTGAAGCGGCCGGGGACCGGGGTCCACTGCGAGTGGATGACGCCGAGCGTCGCGTAGCAGTCGGCGACCGACTCGACGAGCACGCGGAACGCGATGACGTCGTAGACCTGATCGAAGTCGCACTGCTGCGCCTGCATCTTGCGCCAGATCGAGTAGAGGTGCTTCGCGCGGCCGGTGACGTCGACCGCGAAGCCCTGCTCCGCGAGCTTGCCCGCGAGCACCTTCGAGACCTCGTGGATGTACTTGTCGCGCTCCTTCGCGGTCGTCTTGACCTTCTGCGAGAGGTCCGACCAGGCCTCCGGCTCGACGTACCTGAACGACAGGTCCTCGAGCTCGCTCTTGAAGCGCGCGATGCCGAGGCGGTTCGCGAGCGGGGCGTAGATCTCCATCGTCTCCCGGGCGATCCGGTCCTGCGCCTCGGGCTTCATGAACTCGAGGGTTCGCATGTTGTCGAGGCGGTCGCACAGCTTCACGAGGAGCACGCGGATGTCGCGCGCCATCGCCACCAGCATCTTGCGGAAGTTCTCGGCTTGCCGGTCTTCCTTGGAGGCGAAGTTGATCTTCGAGAGCTTCGTCACGCCGTCGACGAGGAACGCCACCTCCTGGCCGAAGCTGTTCTCGATGTCGGTGGTCGTCGCGAGGGTGTCCTCGACGACGTCGTGCAGGAGCCCGGCGCAGACGCTCGCCGTGTCCAGCTTGAGCTCGGTGATGATCGCGGCGACGCTCGCCGGGTGGGAGAAATACGGGTCGCCGCTCTTGCGGGTCTGCCCCCTGTGAGCGTCAGAGCTGTAGGCGTAAGCCCGGGCGATGAGATCGACGTCTGCAGCGGGCTGATAGGTCCGAACGCGATCGACAAGCTCCGTCAACGTCAGCATGAAGAGTTCGGCGGGCGCAATGCGCCCCCTCCCTTTCGCACGCTAACACCGCGATCTAGACCCCGCAATTGTGTCACCATGCGCGTGCCCGGCGCCGTGCTGCGCGCCGCCGATCGATTCTCGTTTCTCGTTCTCGTGTTGGTTGCCTCAGCCGCGTCCGTCGCCTCGGTCGCGCCGGCTGCGCAGGCCTCCACCACATCGGTTGCGTCGGCTGTTCGTCGCATCCGTCGCGTCCGTCGCGTCCGTCGCGTCCGTCGCGTCCGTCGCGTCCGTCGCGTCCATCACGTTCGTTGCATCGATTGCATCCGTTTTCATGGATTACATGGAGCCGATCACCGCCTACGTCCACTTCCCGTGGTGCCTCAAGAAGTGTCC
>JAICEP010000073.1 GCA_025924095.1 Sorangium sp. | reverse complement strand
TTGATCATCACCGAGACGGAGGTCGATCGGGTCGCGGAGATCTTCGCGCGAGCGCTCACCGACCTCGAGAGCTCGGCGCGAGGCGCCGCCCAGGCCTGATTCGAGCGCTCGAGCTGACTCCGCCAACGTCCGCCGTGGCGTGTCGGTACATTCCGGCACCGTCGCGCGCAGACGCCCCACGAGCGAGCACGCGCGGGATGCGCGGGAGAACTGAGTTGGATCAGAAGCCCAAACCCAACACCTACGACGCCATCGTCGTCGGCACCGGCATCAGCGGCGGCTGGGCCGCCAAGGAGCTGTGCGAGCGGGGTCTCGAGACGCTGGTGCTCGAGCGAGGGCGCGACGTGACGCACCCGACGGACTACGTGACGGCAATGAAGGCGCCGTGGGAGCTGCCGCACGGCGATCGCCTGACCGCGGCGGACCGCCGCCGCATGCCGGTCCAGAACCGGAGCGGCATCCCGCGGCAGTCGAACAAGCACTGGTTCGTGGAAGACGAGCAGCACCCGTACGTCGCAGAGAAGCCGTTCGACTGGATCCGCGGCTACCACGTCGGGGGCCGTTCGCTCACCTGGGGACGCCAGAGCTACCGCTGGAGCGATCTCGATTTCGAAGCCAACGCCGCCGACGGCGTCGGCGTGGATTGGCCGATCCGGTATCGCGATCTGGCGCCGTGGTACGACCATGTCGAGCGCTTCATCGGGGTCAGCGGCGCACAGGATGGTTTGCCGCAGTTGCCCGACGGCAGCTTCTTGCCGCCCATGGAGATGAACTGCCTCGAGGGCCACATGGCGAGCGCGATCAACGCGCGCTTCCCCGAGCGGCGGGTGATCATCGGGCGCACTGCCAACTTGACGCGCGCCATCAATGGCCGTGGTCAATGCATGTACCGCGACCTGTGCGAGCGCGGCTGCCCGTTCGGGGCTTATTTCAGCAGCCTGTCCTCCACGCTGCCTGCCACCGCAGCGACCGGGCGCATGACGCTTCGCCCGCACGCGATCGTCAGCGAGGTGATCTACGACGACGTCCAGAGCAGGGCCATCGGCGTGCGGGTCATCGATGCGCTCAGCCTGCGGGTGGAGGAGTTCTTCGCGCGCGTGATCTTCCTGACCGCGTCGACGCTCGGCACCACGTTCATCCTGCTCAACTCGACGTCGCGCCGCTTCCCGAACGGCCTCGGCAACGACAGCGGGGAGCTCGGCTGCAACCTGATGGATCACCACTTCATGGCCGGCGCCTGGGGTGAACATGGCGGCTTCACCGACCGCTACTACACGGGCCGGCGCCCGAACGGGATCTACATCCCGCGCTTTCGCAACCTCGACAAGAGCGGGAAGCGCGCATACCTGCGCGGCTTCGGGTATCAAGGCGGCGCCTCGCGTGGCGACTGGCGGCGGACGGTCGCCGAGATGACCGTCGGGCCGGCGCTCAAGCGCGCCCTCGCGGAGCCAGGCAAGTGGAATATCGGTATCACCGGCTTCGGCGAGTGTCTGCCGAACCATCAGAACCGGGTGAGGCTCGATCGGCAGCGGCTCGATCCATTCGGGCTACCGCAGCTGTCAATCCGCTGCGAATTCGGCTCGAACGAACAGGAGATGCGCAAGGACATGCAGACGGCGGCGGCCGAGATGCTCGAGGCTGCGGGCCTGGAGCGGGTCGCGCCGTTCGATGACGGCAGCACACCGGGCTGCGCCATCCACGAGATGGGCACCGCTCGCATGGGACGCGATCCGAAGACTTCGGTGCTCAACGCGCACAACCAGGTGCACGGCGCCAAGAACGTCTTCGTGACCGACGGCGCGTGCATGACCTCGTCGGCGTGTCAGAACCCGTCGCTCACGTACATGGCGTTGACGGCGCGCGCGGCCGCGTTCGCGCGCTCCGAGCTCGACAAGGGGCACCTGTGACGCGCGTCAAGGACGACGGCGGCGCGCCGGAGGTCGCGGCGGGCAGCGACGCGGGTGGAGCGCTCGATGCGGCAGCGGCGAAGCGGGACGGCGAGCGCCTGGTGGTCAGCCGCCGTCGCTGGATCCTGGCGGCGTCCGCCGTGTTGGGCGGCTCCGTCGCTGTCGCGCTCGCTGGGCGCTCGATGCTGTCCCAGCCGTCGCCGGCGGCCTCCGCGCCGTCGCCGCCGCCGGCCCCGGCGCGCGTCCCGCGCTTCCAGGCGAAGCTCTTTAGCCTGGAGCAGGCGTTGCTGGTCGAGGATCTGGCCGAGCATATCGTCCCCGAGACCGACAGCCCTGGCGCCCTGAGCGCCGGCGTGCCCGCCTACATCGAGGACATCGTCCTCGAGGTGTATGACGAGGCCGAGCGGCGGGCGTTCTTGCATGCCCTCGACGCGACCGGCGCCGAGGCTCGGGCGGCCTACGGGCGCGCGTTTCACGAGTGCCGCGCCGACGAGCGCGAGGCGCTCGTCGCGCGCGGGCTCAAGAGCTGCGCGCCGTCCTTCGACACGGGTGAGCCGTGGTGCTTCTTTCAAGCCTTCCGCGCGCTGTGCATCGAGGGCTTTTGCCAATCACGCCCCGGCGCCACGCGCGCGCTGCAATACGAGGGCGTCCCCGGCGAATACCATGGCTGTGTTCCGCTCGCCGAGGTCGGGCGCGCGTGGGCCACATGACGGCGTCAGGGCGAGAGAAGAAGAGTCGAGCAGCAACAGGAGAAACAGCATGAGCTTTGATGATGATGCCACGGTCTTCAACGTCGTTGTGAACCACGAGGAGCAGTACTCGATCTGGCCCGACTACAAGGAAATTCCGAACGGGTGGAGGGCTGTCGGCAAGAGCGGCAGCAAGAAAGAATGCCTCGCCCACATCGATGAGGTGTGGACGGACATGCGTCCGCTCAGCTTGCGCAGACACATGGAAGCGATCGAGCGCGAGGCGTCCCGCTCGACGCGCTGACTCTCCCGGCTCGGAGAGGCGCCCGCGCGTTCCATGGGCCCGTCGGTCGCGACGCCTGGCTGGGCCCATTCTCTCTTCGGCGCTGAAGACCGCCAACAGGACGACGATGAGCAATCTGGACAGTCTGGTGAGCCCGGAGCCGGAGCTTCGGGCGCTCGAAGCACACATTGAAAGCGACGTCGCCGTGCTCGGAGCAGGCAACGTCGCGGCGTTCAGCCTCGCTCCCGGACAGGTGGTCGTTGCCGTCGAGGTCGGTGACGCGCTCCGCGCCGTGCTGCAGCCGGACGCGCTCGCAGAAGCCGTGATCGAGATAGCGGCGGAGCTCGGAGAGAGCGCGCCGTGGGTGGTGTTGCTCGCGGCTGGGGGGCTCCCGCGCACTTCCGCGGGCGCGATCGATCGCGACGCCGTCCGCGCGCTCTGGCGTGCGGAACGGCTGCACGGCTACGCCACGTACGACGCCAGCGGGCGTCAGGTGGCCGCCGCTGGGCCAGGCGTCGGTGCCGAGCTCGACGAGCTCGAGCGGGCGCTCGCCCAGATCTGGTGCGAGGTGCTGGGCACCACGTCGATCGACGCATCGGCGAGCTTCTTCGCGCTCGGCGGCAGCTCCATCGACGTGGCTCGAGTGGCGACGCGCGTGCAGGAACAGCTCGGGTGCGCGCTGGATCTGAATGCGTTCTTCGCGTCGCCGACCCTCGCCGGAGTCGCGCGTGCGCTGGCTCGCTCCACGGCGTCTTCGGGTGCGAAGCTCGCCCCGATCGCGGCCGCGTCGCGCGCCGAACGCTTGCCGCTCTCTGCCGCGCAGCGGCGCATGCGCTTCGCGTGGCAGCTCGACCCCGAGGGCGCAGCGTACAACATCTGCGGAGCGCTGGAGCTGCGCGGGGCGCTGGATCTCGGGGCGCTCCGGCGCGCGTTCGAGGCGCTCGAGGCGCGGCACGAGAGCTTGCGCACGCGCTTCCCGGAGGACGCGGCGGGGGCCTGGCAGCAGATCGATCCCGCGCGCGGCGTGGAAGCGCTCCTGGTCGATGATCTCGAGGGGCTGCCCGCCGAGCAGCGCGCCCAGGGCGCGCGTGCCAGGCTCGAGGCCGAGGCGCGCGCGCCGTTCGATCTGGAGCGCGGCCCGCTGTGGCGGGTGCGCGTGGTGCGGCTCGAGCCGGAGCAGCACGTCCTGTGCGTGTGCCTGCACCACGCCATCGCGGACGGCGCCTCGATGGACGTGCTCGTCGCGGAGCTGTGCGAGCTGTACGCCGCCGAGCACGCGGCGCGCGCGCCCGCGCTTGCGGCGCTGCCCGTCCAGTACGCGGACTACGCGCACTGGCAAGCCGAACGCCTCGCGGCCGGCGAGGAGGCACGACAGCTCGACTACTGGACGCGCGAGCTCGCGGACGACCCCGGGCCGCTCGCGCTGCCGAGCGATCGACCGCGGCCGCTCCGACCCAGCCAGCGCGGGGGGCGCGTGGAGCTCGAGCTCGGAGCGGCGCTTTGCGAGCGGGTGCGGGCCGCGGCGCGCGAGCGCGACGCCACCGTCTTCATGGTGTTGCTCGCGGCGTTCCAGGTGCTGCTCAGCCGCTACGCGCGGCGGACGGACGTGCGCGTCGGCGCGCCGGCGGCGAACCGGGTGTGCCGGGAGGCCGAGGCCGTGATCGGCCTTTGCGTGAACACGCTGGTCTTGCGCGGACAGGTCCGGGACGCTGACTGCTTCGCGGGGCTGCTCGCCCAATGCCGGCGTACGGTGCCGGCCGCGCAGGCGCACCAGGAGCTGCCGTTCGACAAGCTTGTCGAGGTCCTGGAGCTTGCGCGGAACGCCGGCCAGACACCGCTGTTCGACGTGATGTTCAATCATCAGCGTCGGCAGCTCGGCGTGCTCTCGATCCTGCCAGGGCTCTCGGCCCGTGTCGTCCAGGTCGACTCGCCCGCGACCCGCTTCGAGCTGTCGCTGAACACCGAAGAGGACGAGCAGGGGCGCCTCTCAGCGGCGCTGATTTACGCGGCGGATCTGTTCGAGCGCGAGCGCATGGAGCGTTTCGGTCGCCATTTCGTCCAGCTGCTCGGAGCGCTGCTCGACGCGCCGACGACGCCGCTCGGGCAGCTCGAGTGGCTGTCGGCCGAGGAGCGCCGCGAGCTCGACGGGCTCGGGGTCGCTGCGCGTTTCACGCCGCCGCCCGGCTGCGTGGAGGACTGGATACGGCGCCAGGCCAAGGCCCGACCGGACGCCGAGGCCGTGGTGTTCGGCGAGCAGAGCCTCGCCTACGGAGAGCTCGAGCGCCGCGCGGACGCGCTCGCCCGGCGCCTCGCGTCGGTTGGCGCGGGGCCCGAGAGCATCGTCGGCGTATTCCTCCCGCGCTGCCTGGAGCTGCCGGTGGCGCTGCTCGCGATCCTGAAGACGGGCGCGGCGTACTTGCCGCTCGATCCCGAGCACCCCGAGCCGCGGCTCGCGTTCCATCTAAAGGACGCAGCCGTGCGCCTTGTCGTGACGGACGGCGCGCTCGTCGCGCGCTTGCCAGCGCGTGACGGCGTCGTGGTCGTGCGGCTCGACGATGAGGAGGCGGCGCCCGGGCACGGCGCGCTGGAGAGCGCGAACGCCGCGACGCCCCTCCTGCCGCCGAGCCACCCCGACAACCTCGCGTACGTGCTCTACACCTCCGGCAGCACCGGGCAGCCCAAGGCCGTGGCGAGCACGCGGGGCGCGCTGGCCGAGCGCCTCGCCTGGATGCAGCACGAGTATGCACTGTCGGCGGGCGAGAGCCTGCTCCACAAGACGCCCCTCACGTTCGACGTGTCGGTCTGGGAGGTGTTCTTGCCGCTGCTCGCGGGGGCGCGCGTGGTCATCGCCGCGCCGGGCGATCACAAAGATCCGCGCGAGCTTTCGCGCCTCGTGCAGCGTCATCAGGTCAGCACCATTCATTTCGTGCCATCGCTGTTGCGCGAGTTTCTCGCCGAGGAAACGGCGGCCGGCTGCGTCAGCCTGAAGCGAGTCTTCTCGGGCGGCGAGGCGCTGGGGCCCGAGCTATCGCGCGCGCTGCTCGAGCAGCTGCCAGCGGTCCGCCTCGACAATCGCTACGGTCCGACCGAGGCGCTGATCAACGCCAGTTACTGGACGTGCCGACCTGAGGACGAGGGCCTCGTTCCGATCGGAACGGCCATTCCGAACAGCGTGCTTCGCATCCTGGATCCGAGCCTGAGCCCGTTGCCCCGAGGCCTGCCAGGTGAGCTCTGTATCGCCGGCAGCGGCCTGGCCCGCGGCTACCTCGGCCGCGCCGCGCTGACGGCGGAGCGCTTCGTGCCGGATCCCTTCGGACCGCCGGGATCGCGCCTGTATCGCACGGGCGACCAGGCTCGCTTCCGTCCCGACGGCGCGATCGAGTATCTCGGGCGTCAGGACGAGCAGGTGAAGATTCGCGGCGTTCGCATCGAGCTCGGCGAGCTCGAAGGGGCGCTCGCCGCGATCCCGGGCGTCGGCGCGGCGGCTGCGCGCACGTGGCCGGGGCCATCGGGCGGCGCGCTGCTCGTGGCCTATGTCGTCGCGGCGCCGTCGCTGGAGACGTCCAGCTTGCAGGCCATGCTCGAGGCGCGCCTGCCAGGGCACTTGATCCCTTCGCAGATCATGCGGCTCGAGGCCTTGCCCCGGCTGACGAGCGGCAAGCTGGACCGCAAGGCATTGCCCGAGCCGGTTTGGGGCGCGAGCGGTTACGTGGCGCCGGAGGGGGAAGTTGCGCTGCGCGTGGCGGAGATCTGGCAGCAGGTGTTGAACGCACCTCGCGTCGGCCTGCGCGATGATTTCTTCGCGCTCGGCGGGCACTCGCTCCTGGCGACGCGCGTCGTTTCGCGCGTGCGGCGCGAGCTGGATGTCGAGCTTCCGCTGCGCGATCTGTTCGAGGCGCGTGATCTCGGCACCTTCGTGGCCAAGGTCGAGGCGGCGATCGCGGCCGGGCGGCGCGCGCGCCAGCCCGCACCCGAGCCTGTCGACCGCACGCGGCCGCTGCCGCTGTCGCACGCGCAAGAGCGCATGTGGTTTCTCTGGAGCCTCGAGCCGGAGAGCGCCGCGTACAACGTCGGCGGCGCGGTGCGCTTGCGTGGACCGCTGAACGTGGGCGCCCTCACCGCGGGCCTCGCGGCCCTCGAAGCACGCCACGAGGCGCTGCGCACCACGTTTCCGCGCCGCGACGGCGTGCCGGTGCAGCGCATCGCCGAGCAGGGGATGGTGTTCATCGCGCACGAGGATCTGAGCGCGCTGCCGGCGTCTGAGCGTGAGGCCGAGCTCCGGCGGAGGGCACAGCTCGACGCGGCGCGCCCCTTCGATCTGGAGCAGGGGCCTCTGTTCCGCGTCACGCTGTTCCAGCTCTCGCAGAGCGAGCATGCGCTGGTGGTGACGTTGCACCACATCGTCGCCGAGGGCTGGGCCATGGACGTCTTCGCGCGCGAGTACGTCGCGCTTTATGAAGCGTTCTGTGCGGGGCAACCCGACCCGCTGCCGCCGCTGCCGCTGCAATACGCCGAATACGCCGTGTGGCAGCGTCGCTGGCTCGCCTCCGGCGAGGCGGAGCGGCAAATCGACTTCTGGCGCCGCACGCTGGGCGACGAGCATCCGGTGCTGGAGCTGCCGGCGGATCGACCGCGTCCCGCGAGCCCGAGCTACCGCGGGGACTACCACCACATCCGGCTGGGGCGGGCGCTCGGCGAAGCGGTCGAGCGCTTCGCGGTCCAGCGCGGTGTCACGGTGCCGATGCTGCTCAACGCCGCGTTGCTCGCGCTCTTGCACCGCACCACCGGCGAGCGCCGGCTGCGTATCGGTTACCCGGTAGCCAACCGCGCGCGGCCGGAGTTCGAAGGCCTCATCGGCGCGTTCCTGAACACGCAGGTGCTGGCCTGCGAGGTCGACGGGCGGCTATCGCTCTCCGGGCTTGTCGAGCGCGTGAAGCTCGCGTCCATCGACGCGCAGTCCCATCAGGACGTGCCGTTTCATCAGATCGTCGACGCGCTGGCTCCCGAGCGCAGCGCTTCGCACACGCCGCTGTTCCAGGTGATGTGCAACGTGCAGAGCTGGGAATTTCAGCGCCGGCGCAGCGTGGCCGGGCTCTCGATCGAGTTCGTCGAGAACGACGCGCGCGCCGCCCAGTTCGACCTGGCGCTCGACGCCTCCCAGGTCGACGGCGACATCCACTGTGCGTTCAGCTACAGCTCGGATCGCTTCGAACCGGAGACGGTCGCGCGCCTCGCACGGCACTGGACGCGGATGCTCGAGGCGATCATCTCCGGCGTGGACGCGAGCATCGGCGCGGCGCCGTTGCTGAGCTCTGACGAGCTCGCCCAGAGCTTGCGCTGGGCGCGTGGCGCAGAGACGCGCCTCGACGTCGCCGGCGCGCACGAGCTGTTCGAGGTCCAGGCCTCGCGCACACCCGGCGCGATCGCCGTGATTTCGGAGCGCGGCACCTGGACCTACGCAGAGCTCGAGGCGCGCGCGAACCAGCTCGCCCACGTCTTGCAAGCGCGCGGCGTCGGCCCCGGCGCCATCGTCGGCGTCTCGGGCGAGCGCGCGATCGAGTCGCTCGTGGGGTTGCTCGGCGTACTGAAGGCCGGCGCAGCGTACCTGCCGCTCGATCCCGGCTACCCCGCGGAGCGACTGCGGCACATGATCGCGGACAGCGGCGCGCGGCTGATCCTCGCGCACGGCGAGAGCCGCAGTCCGGCGCTGGACTCGGCCGGCGTCGTGACGTGGTCGTTCGACGCCGAAGCCGACGTGCTGCGCTCTGCACCGAGCTCGCGCGTGACCGTCGCCGCACATCCCGAGCAGCTTGCCTATTGCATCTACACGTCGGGTTCGACGGGCGTGCCCAAAGGGGTCGGATGCACCCATCGGGGGCTCGTCAACCGCACGCGCTGGCTGCAAGCGGAGCTCGCGGTCGACGCGGACGACCGGGTGCTGGCGAGGACGACGCTCAGCTTCGTCGTGTCCGTGGGGGAGCTGCTGCTGCCGCTGGCTGCCGGGGCAGCGCTGGTCCTCGCGGCGCCGGCGGCCGAGCGCGATCCCGCCGCGCTGGGGCAGCTGATCCGCCGCCACGCCGTCACGGCCGTCGATTTCGTACCGGCTTTGCTGGCGGCGTTCGTGCAGGCCGGCGAGCTCGCCGCCTGTCCGTCCTTGCGCGCGTTGACCGTGGGGGGCGAGGTCTTGCCGCGCGAGCTCGCGCGCGCTTGCGCCGCCGCGCACCCGGCGCGGCTGTACAACCTGTACGGCCCGACCGAGGCGGCCATCGACGTATCGTACTGGCGTTGCCTGCCGGAGGCCGAAGGCAGCGGCGTGCCGCTCGGCAGCCCCATGGCGAACGTGGAGCTGTTCGTGCTGGACCCGCAGCTCTGCCCCGTGCCGCCGCTCGTCACGGGTGAGCTCTTCATCGGCGGCGCCGCCCTGGCACGCGGTTACCTGGGACGACCCGCGGAGACCGCGCAGCGGTTCGTGCCGCACCCCTGGGCGGCGGGCGAGCGATTGTATCGCACCGGCGATCTCGCGCGGCGAAGCGCGGGCGGCGTGCTGGAGTTCGTGGGCCGCAGCGACGCGCAGGTCAAGGTGCGCGGCCACCGTATCGAGCTCGGCGAGATCGAGGCGCGGCTGCTCGATCTGCCCGCGGTGCGCGAGGCCGTGGTGTCGCTCGTGCCTGGCCCGAGCGGCGCGCGTCTCGTGGCCCACGTGGGCGTCGGCAGCGATGCAGCCCCGACGTGCAGCGACGTGGGCCGCGCACTTCGGTCCCAGCTCGGCGAGCGGCTGCCGGACTACATGGTCCCCGCCGCCATCGTCGTGCTGGAGCGGCTGCCGCGCTTGTCGAACGGAAAGCTCGATCGCAAGCGCCTGCCAGCGCCCGACGCGCCCGACGCCGGTCGTCACGTCGCGCCGGAGACGGAGCTCGAGCAGCGGCTGGTGGCCATCTGGCGCGATGTGCTCGGCGTCGAGCGCGTGGGGGTAGAGGACAACTTCTTCGAGCTCGGCGGCGACTCGATCCTCTCGCTGTCGGTGGTGTATCGCGCTCGCGAGCACGGCCTGCCGCTCTCACCCAAGCACCTGTTCCAGTATCAGACGGTGCGCGCCTTGGCTGCGGCGCTGCCGCCGGCCGAGGCGGCGCGCGAGCCCGAGCCGCCCGTCACGGGCTCCGCGCCGCTGACGCCGGTGCAGCGCCGCTTCTTCGGCGAGCCGATGCCGGAGCGCCGTCACTACAATCAGGCGCTGCTGCTGCGTCCGAAGGGGCCGCTCGACGCCGGCCTGCTGCAGCGTGCCTTGGCAGAGATCGGCCGGCACCACGACGCGCTCCGCTTGCGTTACTTCGAAGATGCGACCGGCTGGCGCCAGGTCCATGCCGAGCCGAGCGAGATGCGCGGCGAGGACCTGGTCTGGGAGCTCACGGCGCGGGATGCGGAGGAGCTCGAGCGCGTGTGCACCCACGTCCAGCAGCGCTTCGAGCTCGACCGTGGGCCGCTGCTGCGCGCGGCGCTGATCGACTTTGCCGGCGAGACGCGGCTGCTCCTGGCGGCCCACCACCTCGTCGTCGACGGCGTCTCCTGGCGTGTGTTGCTCGAGGACCTGGGGGTCGCGCTCGCGAGGCTCGCGTCCGGCGAAGCGCCGTCTTTGGGCGTCAAGACCAGCAGCTTCAAGCGCTGGGGCGAGACGCTCGAGGCGCTCGCTCGAGCGCCGGAGCCGGCCGAGCTCGAGTATTGGCTCGCGCTCGCGGAGCGGCCCGCGCCGCCTGAGCTGCCGCGCGATCGCGCGTCCGGCGAGGCGCTCGTGCGACACCGCCGAACCGCGAGCTTTCGCCTCGACGCGGCGCGCACCGGGCAGCTGCTGCGCGCCGTGCCCGAAGCCTACCGGACGCAGGTCAATGACCTCTTGCTCGCGGCCCTCGGGCGCGCGGTATGCCGCTTCACCGGCGAGCGCTCGGCGTGGATCGAGCTCGAGAGCCACGGCCGACAGGACTGCTTCGACGGTGTCGACGCGAGCCGGACTGTCGGTTGGTTCACGAGCATGTTCCCGGTGTGCCTGGCGCCCGCGCTGGGTGACGATGACGCGAGCCTGAAGGGAGCGATCCTGTCCACCAAGCACACGCTGCGCAGCGTGCCGCGCGGGGGATTGGGGTTCGGCGTGTACGCGGAGCTCGGCGCGGATGACCTCCGCGAGCGGCTCGCGCGCATGCCTCGCGCGCGGGTCACCTTCAACTACCTCGGCCAGCTCGATCCGAGCTTCGGACGTGGCGCCGCCTTCGATCTCGCGCCCGAGAGCCCCGGCCCCATCCAGAGCGACTCGGCGCCGCTCGGCAACTGGTTGAACGTGCACGGCCAGGTATCGGGTGACGAGCTCGAGATCGGCGTGAGCTACAGCAGCGAGTGGTATGACGCGGAGACGGTCGCGCGCCTGGCCGAGTCCTACCAGCGCGAGCTCGAGCTGTTGATCAGACACGCGCTGAGCCCCGACGCGGGCTGCCTGACCCCGTCCGATTTCCCGCTCGCCGCGCTCGACGCCGCGGAGCTCGAGGCGCTGCCGCTCAGGCCCCGGGACGTCGCTGACATCTACCCGCTCACACCGATGCAGCAGGGGCTCTTGTTCCACGCGGCCTACAGCCCCGGAGAGGACCTGTACGTGTGCCAGCTCGCGGCTCACGTACAGGGTCTCGAGCCCGAGCGCTTCGCGCAGGCCTGGCAGCAGGTGATTGCGCGTCACGAGATCCTGCGCACCAGCTTCCACTCGCGCCGCGACGGCGGCTTTTTTCAGGTGGTCTCGCGAAGCGTGCGTACCGAGCTGCGTGAGCTCGATCTGCGCGACGGCGACGCAAGCGACGCGGTGCTCGAGCGGCTCTCGCGTGAGGAACGTGCCGCTGGCTTCGAGCTCGAACGACCGCCTTTGATGCGCCTGCTGCTGGTGCGGCTCGGTGAGCAGAGCTTTCGCTTCATCTGGACCCATCACCACGTGCTGATGGACGGCTGGAGCAGCGCGCGCGTGCTGGAGGAGGTGGTCCGGATCTATGCGGGCGAGGCGCTCGCCGCGAAGCCCGGAAGCTACCGCGAGTACGTCGAGTGGCTGGCGCGGCGCGATCTGGGAGCGGACGAGCGTTTCTGGAGGGGTCGGCTCGCGGCATTCACCGAGCCCACGTCGCTCGCTGGCAGCTCGCCGCGCCGGGGAGAGGCGCGTGGGCGCGGCGAGCACGTGTTGCAAATATCGGCAGAGGACACTGCCATGCTCGTGCGGTTCGCGCGACGCGAGCACATCACGCTGAACACGCTTGTGCAGGGCGCCTGGCTATTGCTGCTGCAGCGACACACCGGGCAAGATAGACCGGTGTTCGGGGCGACGGTCGCCGGGCGCCCGGCTGGTTTGCGGGGAGCCGAGTCCCGCGTCGGCCTGTTCATCAACACCGTCCCGGTGATCGGCCGGCTCGATCCGGCAGAGCGCGTGGCCGACTTCCTGCGCGCGCTCGCTGCCGACGGGATCGAGACGCGCGAGCACGAGCACACGCCGCTGCACGAGATCCAGCGCTGGGCGGGCCAGGGTGGCCAGGCGCTGTTCGACACGATCGTGGTGTTCGAAAATTACCCGCTCGACGAGGCGCTCGGCGCCGGCAGGAAGGGCGATGTCGTCTTTGACCGCGTCGCGTCCGTCGATCTGACCAGCTACGCGCTCAGCGTGATGGTCAACCCGGGGAGCACGCTCCGCTTCAAGCTCGACTACGCGCGCGCGCTGTTCGACGCACAGCAGGCGTCGGAGCTCGGCGCCGCGCTCGAGCGCATCGTGCTCGAGCTGGCGCGCGCGCCGGAGCAGCGGATCGGCGCGCTGCCGTGGTGCACGGCCGCCGAGCGCTCGCGGCTGTCGCGCTGGAACGCGACGACGCGCGAGCACGCCGTGCCCAGCACCGTTCACGCCTGGTTCGAGCAGCAGTGCCAGCGCACGCCGGACGCCGTGGCCGTGGTGTGCGGTGACGCGACGCTCTCGTACTCGGCCCTCGACGAGCGCGCCAACCGCTTGGCCCACCACCTGCGCGAGCTCGGGGTGGGCCCCGACGTGCTGGTCGGGCTCTGCCTCGATCGCTCGCTCGATCTGCCAGTGGCCCTGCTCGGTATCTTGAAAGCGGGCGGCGCCTACGTGCCGCTCGATCCCGAGTACCCGCTGGAGCGGCTGGCGTTCATGATGCAGGATAGCGGGCTCGCGCTTCTGGTGAGCGAGCGCCGCCTGCTCGAGGGGCGGCCGCCGACGCCGCTGCCAGTGTTCTGCATGGACGAGCACTGTGCGTGCGTCGAGCAGCAGCCAGCGACGGCGCCCCGCGTGGCCTTGCGGCCCGAGCACCTGGCGTACTGCATCTACACGTCTGGCTCGACGGGTCAGCCCAAGGGCGTCGAGGTCTCTCATGGCAGCCTGGTCAACTTCTTGGCCAGCATGCGCGAGCAGCCCGGGGTGACGGCCGCGGACCGCGTGCTCGGCCTGACCTCGCTCTCGTTCGACATCTCGGCGCTCGAGATCTACCTGCCGTGGTGCGCGGGCGGCGCCGTCGTGCTCGCCCCGCGGGCGACCTCGCGCGACCCGATGGCGCTGGCGAGCGCCATCGATCGACACGGCGTCACGATGATCCAGGCCACGCCGTCCACCTGGCGCATGCTCGACGAGAGCGGCGCGCTCGATCGGATCAGCGGCCGGCGCGCGCTGTCCGGCGGTGAGGCGTTGCCGGGCGACCTGGCACGACGCCTGAGCGCCTGGAGCCCGGAGCTGTGGAACGTCTACGGCCCGACGGAGACCACGGTCTGGTCGAGCTTGCAGCGCATCGATCCTGCATCGCCCGAGCCGCTCATCGGCCGCCCGCTCGCGAACACCTCGCTCTACGTGCTCGGGGCGACGCTCGATACCGTGCCATGCGAGGCTGCCGGCGAGCTCTACATCGGTGGTCAGGGTCTGGCCCGTGGCTACCACGGCCGCCCGTCGCTCACGGCCGAGCGCTTCGTGCCCGACCCGCTGTCGTCCGAGCCCGGCGCGCGCATGTACCGGACGGGCGATCTGGTGCGGCGCCACGCCGACGGCGCGCTCGAGCACCTGGGCCGCCTCGACCATCAGGTGAAGATCCGTGGTCACCGCATCGAGCTCGGGGAGATCGAGGCGTGCTTGCTCGAGGATGAAGCGGTGCGCCAGGCCGTCGTGGTGGCGCAGCCCGGCGCGAGCGGACCCGAGCTCGTGGGCTACGTGGTGGCGAGCGATGGAGGCGGCACACCTCACGAGCCGCAGGCGCTCGCCGCGCGCTTGAGCCGGGCGCTGCGCGCCAGGCTGCCAGCGCACATGGTGCCCGCGGAGCTGATGGTGCTCGACGCGCTGCCGCTGACTCAGAACGGCAAGATCGACCGGCGCGCGTTGCCCCGTACCGGGCGCACCCGTGGCGCCGAGTACGTCGCGCCGCGGACCGAGCTCGGCTCGAAGCTGGCCGAGATCTGGCGCGAGGTGCTGGACGTCGAGCGTGTCGGATTGAGCGACAACTTCTTCGCGCTCGGCGGCCACTCCCTGCTCGCGACACGCGTGATCTCTCGCATCCGTGCGGAGCTCTCGACGGACGTGCCGTTGCGCCATCTCTTCGAGACCCAATCGCTCGAGCAATTCGAGCGTGCCGTGCAAGGAAGCTCGCGATCGCTCGCCGCCGACGACATGCTCTTCGTCGCAGAGCTGCTCGCGCAGGAGGAAATGCAGTGACTACCCAAGCAGATATGATGTTGGCCCTGTCGCGGCGTCTCTCGCGCGCGAGCGTGGAAGAGCGCCAGCGCCTCCTCGGACAGCTCAGGGCTCGCGGCATCGCCTTCGAGCTGCTGCCGATCCCCGCGCGCGCGGAGGAGACCCAGCGCCTGCCTGCCTCCTACGCCCAGAGCCGACTCTGGTTCATGTGGCGGCTCGATCCGCTCAGCCACGCATACAACATGTCGAGCGCGCTCCTGCTCGAGGGCCCGCTCGACGAGCGCGCGCTCACGCGCACGTTCGACGCCCTGATCCAGCGCCACGAGGCGTTACGCACGCTGTTCGTGCCCGCCGACGACGGGCAACCGATGCAGTCGATCCATGCCCATCAGCCGCTCTCGCTGGCGGTCGAGGAGCTCTCGCACCTGCGCGGCCGCGAGCGGCAGGAGCGCGCCGCCGATCTGGTACGAAAGAACGTCGAGCAACCGTTCGATCTGGTGCGCGGCCCGTTGTTTCGCGTGCGGCTGATCCGGCTGGAGGCCGAGCGGCACGTGCTCGCCGTGGCGATGCACCACGTCATCTCCGACGGCTGGTCGATGAACGTCATCATCGAGGATTTCGCCCGTCTTTATGCGCAGATCAGCAGCGGCGCGCCGCCGGACCTGCCCGCGCTGCCGGTGCAGTACGCGGACTATGCCCTCTGGCAGCGGAGCTTTCTGGAGGCGGGCGAGGGCGAGCGCCAGCTCGCGTACTGGACGCGCACGCTCGGCGAGACGCAGCCGTTGCTCGAGCTGCCGAGTGATCGCGCGCGTCCGCTCGCGTCCAGCTACCGAGGCGGAGAGCACGTGGTGGCGCTGGACCCGGACCTGGTGCGTCAGCTGCAAGCGCTGGCGCGGCGCTGCCAGGCGACGCTGCCGAGCGTGCTGCTGGCGAGCTACCAGGTGCTCTTGCATCGCCTCAGCGGGGCGAGCGACGTGCGGGTTGGCACCACGGTGGCGAACAGAAACCGCGCCGAGATCGAGGGCCTGGTCGGCTTCTTCGTCAACGCGCTGGTCATCCGTGGCGATCTGAGCGGGCATCCCTCGTTCGAGAGCTTCGTCGAGCAGCTGCGGCGCGCCACGCTGGAGGCGCAAGAGCATCAGGATCTTCCGTTCGAGCGCCTGGTCGAGGCGCTGGCGCCGCAGCGCAGCCTGAACCACCACCCGTTATTCCAGGTCTCGTTCGACTACCAGTGGAGCCGGCGCGACGAGCTCGGCGAGGTCGGAGGCTTGCGCGTGCGTCCGTTCGAGCGCGAGCTGTCGAGCACCCAGTTCGACCTCACGTTGAACACCACCGAGAGCGCGCGCGGCCTGCGCGCGAGCTTCACGTACGCCAGAGACCTGTTCGAGCCGGACACCATCGCGCGCTTTGCGAGCCACTGGGTCCGCCTGCTCTCGGCGATCGTGGCGGACCCGAGCGAGCGCATCGATCGGCTGGCGATGAACGAGCCAGACGAGCCAGCGCGCTGGCACGCTGCGCTGAACCAGGGCTTCGCGCCGCACGCAGCCGGCGGCACGGTGCAGCAGCGCGTCGCCGCGCGCGCGCTGGAGCGGCCCGATGCCGTGGCCGTGCGCTCCGGGGACGCGACCCTGAGCTACGCGGAGCTCGTCGGCGCGGCGCGGCGCCTGGCGCGCGAGCTGCGCTCATCCGGGGTCGGCCCCGACGTCGTGGTCGGCCTGTGCGCCGAGCGCTCGCTCGAGATGGTCGTGGGCTTGCTCGGCATCCTCGAG